>JADGCV010000042.1 GCA_015228815.1 Magnetococcales bacterium
ATCCCACCACGTACACAAAATTGGCCTTGCTGCGCAGCAGGCGTTTCAAGGCCCAGTCGAAGCTGATCAACCGCCGTTGTTTCACTTTTGTTGGTCCTTGTTGAAACCCGATCAACTTTCAACTTTGAAAAGTTGCACGCTGATCACAAATCCATGATAGTCTTTTTGCCATGAAAAACAAGTCGAAATCCTGGTTGAACACTGGGAAATGCTCAGCGGTGGAATAAGTCTCCGGACGCTCCAGTATCCGTCCGGTCTCCCTCGGCGACCAATCCGGGATCGATGTGCGGACGGATTTTTTCAAGATAGAGAAAAATCACCGGGGTGATGTACAAGGTCAGCCATTGGGAAAGGACCAACCCGCCGACGACGGCGATTCCCAGGGGTTGCCGTGCCTCTCCGCCCGCGCCCCATCCCAGGGCGATGGGGAGGGTTCCCACCAGTGCGGCCATGGTGGTCATCATGATGGGACGGAAGCGGACCAGACAGGCCTGACGGATCGCCTCCAGGGGGGAGGCGCAGGTGGTGCGTTGCGCCTCGATGGCGAAGTCCACCATCATGATGGCGTTTTTCTTGACGATGCCGATCAGCATGATCAATCCGACATAGCTGAACAGATTCAACTCCATGTCGAACAATTTCAAGGTCAAAAGCGCCCCGAGGGCCGCCGCCGGCAACCCGGAAAGGATGGTCAGGGGGTGAACATAGCTTTCATAAAGCATTCCCAAAACCAGATAGATCACCAGCACCGCCAATCCAAGAAGCCAGCCCATCCCGGTCATCGACGATTGGAAAACCTGCGCCGAGCCCTGAAAACTGGCGCTGATGGCCCCAGGCATCCCCAGAGTGGCGCGAAGGGCGTCGATCGTTTCGATGGCCTGACTCAGCGAACGACCAGGGGCAAGGTCGAAGGAGATGGTGACGGCGGGAAGCTGTCCTTGATGGGAAATGGAGGAGGGGCCGACCGTTCGTTCGATGGTGGCGATTGCGTCGAGCGGGACCAGGGTGTCCCCGGCGCCGCGGATACGGATCGATCCTGGCAGCGACGGATCGGTCCGGTAGCGGTCGTCCAGTTCCAGGAGCAATGGATACTGGTTGCTCGACCCCTGAAGCGTCGCAATTTGCTTGGGGCCATAGGCCAGATAGAGGGTCTGTTCCAGCCGTTCGGGGGTAATGCCCAGAATGGCCGCCTTGTCGCGATCGATGGTGATCAACGCCTGCGTTTTTGCCAACTGCATGTCGGTGGTGACATTCAGAAAACCGGGTGCTTCCCGCAGTCGTTTTTCCAGGGCGTCGGTCCAATGATAGAGTTCCCGGGTATCGGTTCCCTGAAGGGTGAACTGGTATTGGCTTTTTGTCAGTCGGGTACCGATCCTGATGGATGGAATGTTCTGGATGAAGGCCTTGATTCCGGGAACACCGACCAGTTGCGGGCGCAGCCGCTTGACGATTTCATCGGCATGGGGGCGTTGGTTCAGCGGCTTGAGACGAATGAAGATTCTGCCATTGTTGAGGGAGGAGGGGGTCGAACCACCACCGATAAAGGACATGGTGGTCTGGACCGCGGGATCGGCGTTGATGATTTCCGCCAAACGCCGTTGCCGTTCCTTCATGGCTTCGAAGCCGATGTCCTGTTCCGCTTCGGTGAAACAAAAGAGCGATCCGGTATCTTCGCTGGGCATGAACCCCTTGGGCATGTCATATCCCACCTGGATCGTACCCACGGCCATCAGAAGAAAGAGAAACACAACGGTGCGCCGGTGGCGCAGGGACCAGTCGAGGGATCGGGCATATCCGCGGCGCAGTGCGAGAAACACCGCTTCGCTACCGCGAATCAACAGATTGGCCTGGGCCGGATCGTGGCGCCTCAGAATGCGGGAACACAGCATCGGTGTCAGCGAAAGGGAGATCACGCCCGAAAGAATGACCGTGGCGATGATGGCGACCGAGAATTCATGAAGCAGACGACCCAGAATTCCTTCCATGAACAGGACGGGGATGAACACGGCGGCGATCGACAGGGTCATCGAAATGATCGTGAAGGCGATCTGCCGCCCGCCGTCAAGGGTCGCCTGCCACGGAGATTTTCCCTCTTCCATGTTGCGGATGATGTTTTCCATCATGACGATGGCATCGTCCACGACAAACCCGACCGAAAGGGTCAGCGCCATGAGCGAGATGATGTTGATGCTCATGTCAAGGTGGAGCATCAGCGGGAAAACCCCAACGAGCGACAGGGGAATGGCAAGGCTCGGAATCAGCGTCGCCGAGGCGTTGCCAAGAAAAAGATAGGTCACCAGGACCACCAGGGCGAGGGAGAAGATCAAGGTCAACTGGACGTCGCGCACCGATTCACGAATGCTTTGCGAGCGGTCGAACATGACGATAAGTTCGGTTGCCGCTGGAAGTTGTTCGCGGAGGGTGGGGAGCAGACTGGCGATGGCGTCGGAGACGGCGATGGTATTGGATCCCGGTTGGCGTTGAATGGCCAGGACAACCCCTCGGGTGGCGTTGAACCAGGCGGCGCTCAGGTCGTTCTCGGCGCCATCGATCACCTGGGCGACCTCGTCCAGCCGCAGCGGCAGTCCGTTCTTCTGGGTGATGACGATCGAGCGATACTGCGTCCCCTTGGGTTCCCTGGTGGGGGTCTCCAGGGAAATCATCCGTTCCGGATTGATGAGAAAACCGCTGGGAAGGTTGGGATTGTTGCTTTGGATCGCCTGTTCCACGTCTTCGAGCGACAGGTTGTTGGCGGCCAACCGGTCGGGGTTGACCTTGACGCGAACGGCGGGGGTTTGACGACCGTAGATGTTTACCTGGGCCACTCCCGGCAGAACCGAGAGACTTTGCGACAGGGTGGTGTCGGCAAATTCGGAGATTTCTGTCAGAGGGAGCGTCGCCGAGGTCAGGGCGAGATAGAAGATTGGCAGATCGGCCGGGTTGACCTTGCGGTAGGAAGGGCTTGAGGTCATGTTGTTGGGGAGGCGGCGCTGGGCAGAGGAAATGGCCGCCTGAACATCCTGCGCCGCGGCGTCGATATCGCGATCGAGGGTGAACTGCAATGAAATCTGCGTCGATCCCAGACTGCTGGTCGATGTCATGGTCTCAAGGCCGGCGATGGTGGAAAACTCCTTTTCCAGCGGCAGGGCGACCGAATTGGCCATGGTGTCTGGAGAGGCCCCGGTCAGGGAGGCAGACACTTGAAGGGTCGGATAATCCACGCTCGGCAGCGCCGCCACCGGCAGCAGGTGATAGGACAACAGCCCAAGAAGCAACAGACCCGTCATCGTCAGGACCGTGGTCACGGGACGATGGACGAAAAACGCGGGTATGTTCATGGCTTTTCGTCCTTCTTTCCGGCAACCTCCACCTTGGCTCCGGGTTTGAGCCGCCATTGTCCCACGGTGACCACCGTTTCCCCGGCGGCCAGTCCTGTTGCGACGACCGCCTCGGCCTTGTCTTCTTCGACAAGCCGTATGGGTCTCAGGTCAACCGTTTGATCCCCCTTGACAATGTAGACAAATGGCCCATCACTTCCGGTCTGTATCGCTTTGGCGGGAATGACGAGCGATTCGGGACGATCGGCCAGTGTCAGATCCAGGGTGACATACATCCCGGGCCACAGAAGGCGTTCCCCGTTCGCCCCCTCGGCTTCGAGACGGAGAGAACCCGTCTGGCGATCGATGGCGTTATCGATCGATTTCAGGGTCGCCGGCAGGGAAACCCCTGTTTGACCGTCCGGAAAAACAGCCATCATCAAAGGTTTTCGTGCATGATTCTGGCGGATCTCGGCAAAATGGCGTTCGGCAACGGTCAATGCGATGCAGATCGGATCGATCTGGTGGATGACCACCAGGGGCGTGGTGTCGTTGGCTTTGACAAGATTACCAGGATGGATCAGAACCTGTCCGGTCTGGCCGGAGAGTGGGGACCGGATGCGGGTAAACCCCAGTTGCAATTCTCCTTCGGCGATGGCGGCGCGATCCGCCAGGACGGTCGCTTCCAGGACCCGGCGATTTGCCGCCACGGTGGCCAGATTTTCTTCCGATGAAATGTGTTCCTTGTTCAGCAGGCTCTGCCGACGCTCCCTGGATCGCGCCAGATCCAATTGCGCCAGGTCTTTTTCCAGGTTGGCGCGCAACTGGTCGAGGCGCAGACGGTAACGGCGGTCATCGAGGTCGAACAGGGGATCGTTGATTTCGACCGCGACCCCGTCGGCAATGTGGCTCGTGACGATCTCTCCGTCCACCTGGGCCTTGATTGCCACCGTTCGGCAACTCTCGGCATGCCCCAGGGCATGGATGATCCGGGGGACGTTCTTTTTCACGACCGTTGCCGTCGAGACGGGGACCGGCGGATCGTCCGGTTTCTTCTTTTCCGTCCCGGTTTCCGTGGAACAAGAGGTACACAGGATTCCCATCACGAGGGAAAAACCGATCGCCAATAACGGGCGCGGAATCATTTTCATTCAGGATATCCGTCGGGGGCATGGCGTTGTCATCGGGCGACTCCTGTTCTTCCCATCGATCGCGGAGCGAATTTCATTCGTTCCGTGGGGCGGACGTAATCATGATTGGCAATGAAGGGGAAAAATGTTTACCATGAGCCTGGGCTGTCCGCCACGATGAGATCGACCAACCGACCGTTGTCGATCCACCGCGAGGGCGGATGTTTTTTACTCTTGCCAATCCCTCAACCTGTTGCAAGGAGAAACCGGTCATGTCAGCCGACAATGAGGAAAAAATTCGTTTGCGCGCCTATGCCCTGTGGGAAGAACAGCATCATCCCCATGGCCGGGATCTGGAGTTCTGGTTCGAGGCGGAACAACAATTGAAGCTTTCCGGCGAGATTGGACGGCACGATTACGCCAACGATCCGGTTGTCATCGCCCATCCGGCAGAACAATAAATAACGCCGATCTTCAATGTTAAGGCAGGCCTTTCGTTGGCAAGATGGTCTGCCATATCGTTGACCTTGGGCCGGTCGATGGGGAGCAACCGGCTCAATTTTTTGATCCCGGAAAGACCGGTTCGAAAATGATCCTTCAACCGGAAAAGGGTTCCATGGTATCCCACCGATGACACTGGGGACATTTCCAATAAATATCCTGCGACTGAAAACCACATTGAGAACATTGAAAGCCGGGTTGCCGTGACATTAAATGATCCAGGCAACGTACCGCCACCCCCAACGCCTCTTCTTCCCGATTCAGATGTTCCAGCAGCCGCACGAGAAAACGGGCCAATTCCACCGATCCCGGATACTTGGAATAGCCTTTCAAGAGTACATCGACTGCCTCGCGGGTTCGGCGATGCGATTGCAGTTCGCGGCTCCACAATGCCACCAGACGCGGCGATGCGGTCGGGGCGTTGATGGCGTCCCACATGCAGGATTCAAATCCCTCCATGTCGCCCTTCTGGGCATAGGCCCGTTTCAAGGGTTCCACCAGCATGAAAAAATGGCTGGGGCGATTTTTTTTCAATGTGGCAAAGGTTTGGATCGCCGCCTTGATCTTCCCCTGGTTCAACTGGGCCTCTCCCAGCAGACGAAACGCTTCCACGCATCCGGGATAGACCCGAATCGCCTTGCGAAACCATTCGATCGCCGGTTGATTGTCGTTTTCTTCGCCGCCTCGCGATTGCTCCAGGCCGATCTTGATCAGTAGATGGGCTTCACGCCGGGGATCCTCTTCTCCGGTCACCTTGATCAGCCGGCGAAGAACCTCCAGGGCCATATCCCACCGACCCTCGTTTTCATGGATTGCCTGAAGTCCCGCCAATGCCTTGCGATGATGGGCATCCAGGTCCAACACCCGGCGATAGGCATCCACAGCCCGATCGACAAACCCCCCTTGGCGGTAATCTTCCGCCAGGGCATACAATGCCGCCTTGCGATGGGCATCACTCAGATTGGGGCGGGCGATCAGGTTTTGATGGATGCGGATGGCCCGTCCCACTTCGCCGCGTGAACGAAACAGGTTGCCCAGGGAAAGATGAATCTCGACGGTTTCCGAGTTGATCCGGACGACATTGACAAAGGCTTCGATGGCCTTGTCGGGTTCATCGGACAGGAGAAAGTTGAGACCACGAAAGGTATAGGAGGTTTCCTGCCGCCGTTCCTGATCTTCACCCGAACCGGAGGCATCCTCGCGCCCCATCCGGTAGCCGGCCCGAAAGACAACGGCTCCGACCGTGATCGCCAGGGCGGCCCAACCTGTCAAATGCGCTAGATCCATCAATTCGGTTGACCAATCGGGCGGTTTATGGAAGCGGTGAGGCCGGGGAATCCTTTCATCGGGCAATCAGGAACCGTCAGGGTTGCAGATCATGATCCAGGGGTTGATTGCGCAAATTGGTCAATTCTCGTTCCAGGGATTGGTTTTGTCTTTGAAGATACTCTGTCCGCCGCCGCATGGCGCTGATGCGCCCCCAACCGGACACCGCTCCAAAGAAAAATCCCAGCAACATGAAAACGAACGCGAGGACAAATACCGGAATGCTGGCAAAATGCCAGTATCCAGGAATGTGAATGATCACCTCTTCCTGGTTGTTCAGCGCAAAAGCCACAGCCACGATGGTCAGTAATACCACCGTGCCAAGATTGATCCAACCGTTCATGCCAGCCAATCTGAAAAAAATTGCTCGGTGTGGCCGTGGAAGACAATGTCACTGCCACAACAAAAAAGTCCATCGGAATACCTTGCTCCGACAGCCCCCTGCAACCGTCACCTTCTCAAAATGCATCAATGAATGCTTCAAAGTGCTCGCCCGGTTTCCCGCAGGACAAATCATTTTTCAAAAATCTCAACCAGGGATTCCCCCCCGTCTAATAATTCTATTGCATGACGAAGGTGTTTGGAAAGAATCTGTTTCAACCTTATATTGGAAGTATTGCCACACGTCAGCCATATTACTTTTGGCGGGGGGCCAGATCGAAGGAGCATCTCTGGAAAATCGGCATCCTTGGTTACAACAACGACATTATGTTGTCTTGCAGTCTGAAAGATAACTTCGTCCGAGGAGTTCATCAAATTCAAATCGCGTACCGCAACAGCAGCCATGGAGAAACTTTCTTCAATCCAGGCTGCCAGTGATGGCGGAAGTTGGGCATCGATCCATAAAATCATGCAGCCAAGACCGGATGTTGCAGCTTCTGGCTGGCATACTTTAAGCAAGCCGTGATGTCTTCTTCAACCAGATCTGGCAGCTCATCCACTATTTGCGCAGGAGCCAGACCACTGGCCATAAGATCCAGCACATCCGTTACTCGTATGCGCATTCCCCGAATACACGGACGGCCACCGCATTGTCCAGGCGTGATGGTGATACGATCATAATATTGGCTCATGCTGCCTCCCGTACCCCGTTTTACTCCTTCCTGACCAGGAATCGAAACGTCAACCATGATGCCCTTTGGGCAAGATGATAGGAACCCATTTTTCTTTCAAACAGTTGTTTTGATTCTTCCCAAACGTTGGAAATGAATTGCTTTACACGTCCATTTTGCCCCAGGGGGGCTCAATCGACAGCCCCCCTGATCCAGATGAGACAAGTAACTGACTACGAATCAGCAATCGACCCGTTCCCGCAATTCCTTACCTGCCTTGAAAAACAATACCCGTTTCGAATCGACATGGACTTTGTCTCCCGTTTTGGGATTGCGTCCATCGCGGGAACGACGTTCTTTCAGGCCAAAACTGCCGAAGCCGCGAAGTTCGACCCGGTTGCCATTTTCAAGGGATTGACTGATCTCCTCGAATACCGTATCGACGACCACCTCGGCATCTTTTCGCGACAGGTTTTTTTGTCGCGCCAGGGCGTTGATCAGAGACGACTTGGTCATATTCCATTCACCCCCAGATTTTAAGGCTTGAGCATGAGGAAAACCGAGAAAAACATCAACCACCCGCTTTTCTCTCAAGGGCTTTGCTCAGAGCCTCGCCCAGGCTGCTGGTGGCGGTGCCGCTGTCGGTCGTGTACTCCTTGAGGGTTTCCCGTTCCTGGACATTTTCCAAGGCACGGACTGAAAGGGCGATTTTGCGTTTTTGCCGATCGACCTGAAGTATGATCACATCAATCACCGCACCGGCGGGCAGATTGGTCCCTTCGGGATCATCCTTGGAAAATTCATTTTTGCGCAGGAGACCATCCACCTGCTCGGAAAGGGAGACCACGACCCCGGCGCCGATGGCCTCCTTGACGGTCCCGCGCACGGTCGAGCCCTTGGGATGGGCATCGACCCACAGGGTCCAGGAGTCGGGATTGGCCTGTTTCAACCCGAGGGAGATCCGTTCTTTCTCGGGGTCGAGCGAAAGGACGACCGCCTCGACCTCCTGGCCACGCTGGAACTGCTTGAGGGCATCCTCGCCCGCGCCCGCATCCCAGGTCACGTCCGAAAGGTGAACCAGACCGTCGATATCCCCTTCCAGACCGATGAACAGGCCGAATTCGGTGATGTTCTTGATTTCTCCCTTCACCGTGCTGCCCACCGGGTGACGTTCGGCGAAGATCATCCAGGGATTTTCCATGCACTGCTTGAGTCCCAGGGAGATGCGGCGCCGATCGGCATCGACATCGAGCACCATGACCTCGACTTCCCGGCCAACTTCGAGAATCTTGGAGGGATGGACATTCTTTTTGGTCCAGGCCAGTTCGGAGACATGGGCCAGACCTTCGACACCCGATTCCAATTCGACGAAGGCGCCGTAATCGGTGATGTTGGTGACGACTCCGCGAAATTTGACGCCTGCGGGATATTTGGCGCCGATACCTTCCCAGGGGTCGGTCTGGAGTTGTTTCATTCCGAGGGAGATGCGCTGGGTTTCGGAATTGAACTTGATCACCTGCACCGAAACGGTATCGCCGACGGAGACGACGTTGGAAGGGTGTTTGACCCGTTTCCAGGACATGTCGGTGATGTGCAGCAGACCGTCGAGACCGCCAAGATCGACGAAGGCGCCGTAATCGGTGATATTCTTGACGATACCGTCGAGGATCATCCCTTCATGAAGGGTTTCCAGGAGGGCGGAACGGGCGCTGTCGCGTTGTTTTTCGATCACCGACCGGCGCGAAACGACGATGTTGCCGCGACGACGGTCCATTTTGAGGATGTCGAAGGGTTGTTCCTCGTCCTGAAGACGCATGATGTCATGGACGGGACGGACATCCACCTGGGATCCGGGGAGGAAGGCGGAGAGGGAGTTGAGATCGACCGTATATCCCCCCTTGACCTTGCCGACGATGCGGCCATTGACGACTTTCTTGTCGTTGAAGGCCTTTTCGAGGAGCATCCAGGCCTCTTCGCGTTTGGCTTTTTCCCGCGACAGCACTGCCTGGCCATTCTGATCCTCGCAGCGTTCGACAAACACGTCCACGGTATCGCCAATACCGACTTCGAGTCTGCCGTTGGCGTCCATGAACTCACGAATCGTCAGCCGGCCCTCCGATTTCAGGCCGACATCGATGATGAATTCTTCACCTTCCTGTTGGATGATGGTGCCGGTGACGACCTGTCCTTCTTTTCCGACCCCTTTTTCAAACGAATCCTCCAACAGTGCGCCAAAGTCTTCGTCCTCGAGTTCGATATCTTCAGACCTCAGTTCCACACCCACGTTGACACCTTCAATTGTTGATTGATACCAAGCCGCAGTTTCGATTTCCGATCCGACTAAGGATCGTAGTTCCTGGTTTTGCATCTGGTCCGGGTCAAGAATTCAATTCGCGCCCCGACTTGTCTTGTCCCGTGCCTCGACCAGACTCCCCACCGAATCCGGAAAGGGATTCGGGACCAGGGAAACGACGAGCCGTAGCGATCTTTCCATGTTCGAGCTATTGGGTCGGGAAAGAGCGGTTGGTTCGTCGTTGATGCACCAACGGTTCGATCAGTGCGGCCACCCGGTGTCGGCTTTCATCCAATGACATGTGCGTGGTATCCACGACCACGGCATCTTCGGCAGGGAGCAGAGGGGCATGGGTTCGGCCCATGTCTCTGGCGTCCCGGAGTTTCATCTCCTCCAACACCCTGGGCAAATTAACAGTTTCTCCCCGTTCTTGCAACTCCAAAGCCCGACGTTTTGCCCTTTCTTCGACCGAGGCGGTCAAAAAGATTTTGCGTTGGGCTTCCGGCCATACCACGGTGCCGATGTCGCGTCCGTCGAGAATGATGTCCTGTTTGCCGCCATGGTATCGTTGGAAATCCTTGAGGGCGCTGCGTACCGCGCCCAGGGCGGCCACCTTGGAGGCCTCCATGGCGACATCTTCGCGACGCAGTTGGTCGGAAACATCGATGCCATCGAGCAGGGATTCGAAGCGATTTTGATCCAGCCGGCAGGAAAAGGGCATGCTTCGGGCCAATCGGGCCAGGCGTTCCGGATCCGCCGTCAACCCGCCTTCACGGAGGGACAAAAGGCCCACGACGCGGTAGAGTGCGCCGGTTTCGAGGTATTCCAGTCCAAAGCGAATGGCGACCCAACGGCAGATGGCGCCCTTGCCGGCCCCGGCGGGTCCATCGACGGCGATCACCAGTCTGTCGCGGGTCATACCCATGGTCGTTCCATCCTGATGCCCAAATCCTGCATCCTTTGAATGAAGTTGGGAAAGGAGGTGGCGATATTGGCGGTTCGCAAAATGGTTACCGGGTTTTGGCAGCGCAGTGCCGCGATGGCCAGGCTCATCGCCACCCGGTGATCGGTGAGGGAATCGACCACCACGCCGCCCATCAGGCCATCGGGGTGACCGTCGATGACCACGCCATCGTCCGTTTCCTTCACCTGCGCCCCCAGACGGCGCAAACTGTCGGCCATGGCGAAAATACGATCCGATTCCTTGTGTCGCAGTTCCTGGGCCCCGGTCACGACCGTTCGTCCGTGGGCGAGGCTGGCGGCGACGAAGAAGATGGGAAATTCATCGATGGCCCTGGGGATTGTTTCGGGTGGTACGGTGATTCCCTTGAGTTCTGAGTACACCACCCTCAGGTCGGCGACCGGTTCGCCCCCTTCGAGGCGTTCGTTTTCGCGTGTGATCGAGGCCCCCATGGCCGAAAGCAGATCCAGGAGTCCTGTGCGTGTCGGATTGACGCCGACGCCTTCGATGGAAAGGTCGCTTCCCGGAATGAGCGTCGCGGCAACGATGAAAAAGGCGGCGCTCGAAATATCTCCAGGGACGCGGATGGTCCGTCCTTTCAGGACCGGCCATCCCTCCAGGGTGATGGTACGGCCCTCGTGATGAATGTTGGCCCCGAATCCCTGCAACATCCGTTCGGTATGGTCCCGGGTCGCTTCGGGTTCGGTGACCTGTGTGACTCCGGGGGTGTTGAGTCCTGCCAGAAGAAGGGCGCTTTTGACCTGGGCCGACGCGACCCGGGTATCGTGTTCCAGGGGCAACAGTTCTCTGCCGCGGATGGCCAGGGGGGCGAGGCGATTGTTGTCGCGTCCGAGGATGACGGCGCCCATCCGGGTCAAGGGTTGGATCACCCGACCCATGGGACGGGTGCGCAGACTTGCATCTCCCGTGACCACGGAGAAAAAGGATTGACTGGCAAGGAGACCGGTCAGGAGGCGCATGCCGGTTCCCGAGTTGCCCATGTCGAGCACCTGGTCGGGTTCCGACAATCCATCCAGGCCCACCCCTTCGATGGCATGGGTTCCCGGGCCGCGTTCGGTGATGGTCACCCCCATGGCGCGAAAGGCGGCCATGGTGCGCAGGACATCTTCCCCTTCGAGGAGACCTTCGACCACCGTTTCTCCTTCGGCCACCGAGCCCAGGATGATCGACCGATGGGAGATCGACTTGTCGCCGGGGACGCTTATGATACCGCTCAGCCCCCGGCCTGGTTCGAGCGGCGTCACCCGGAGCGATGGATCGACCGATCCCTGGATGGGAGAGGCGTCATTCTTTTCGGTGTCGGCGTTCATTTGCGTCCCCCCTTGTTGAGGTGCAGCACCCGGTCGCGGGTTTGGCGTGATTGGGCGAAGATGCCGAACAGGGTCTCGCCATCACCGCGATCGACCAGATCGCGCAGAAGGTCCAGATCGCGACCGAATCGGGTGATCATGTCGAGGATGGCGGACCGGTTTTCCAGACAAATATCGCGCCACATCGTCGGGTCGGAGGAGGCGATCCGGGTAAAATCGCGAAAGCCGCTGGCGGAAAATCGGAACACTTCCGATTTGACATCGGTTTCCAGGTCCGAGAGAGTTTTGACGATGTTGTAGGCCATGAGGTGGGGGAGGTGCGAGGTTGCGGCCAGGACCTGGTCATGGTGCCGTGGATCCATGATTTCGACCTGGCTTCCGACCGCTTCCCAAACGATCCGGACCTGTTCCAGGGCATCGACGGCGGTTTTCGGGGTTGGTGTCAGGATGGTTCGGCTCCCCTCGAACAGGGTGGCGAACGAGGCTTCGACGCCCGAATGTTCGGTACCGGCGATGGGATGACTGCCGATAAAATGAACCCCTGGTGGCATGGCTGCCTCGCAGGCGGTCACGATCGAACCCTTGACGCTGCCGGCGTCGGTCACGACCGCTCCGGGCATCAGGCCGGGGGCGGCGGCCTGGATGATGGGAACGATGGTTCGGACCGGTGTGGCCACCAGGACCATGTTGGCTCCCGCGACTCCGGCTACCGGATCGGTGGTGCATTCATCGATGACCCCCAGTTCCATGGCCTTTTGCAGGCTTTCCTGGGTGCGGTTGATTCCGACGACATGTCCCACCGAATCCCGTTCCTTCAAGGCCCGGGCCAGGGAGCCGCCGATCAGACCGACTCCGATGATCGAAAGTTTCTTGATGAAGAAGGACATGGATTCCTGTTTGATGGATTATTGCACGGGCCGGGGAAAGGAGCCGAACACCTTGATGTCCACTCCCGGCATGGAGGCCAGTTCCGCCAGGGCCTGGGAGGGTTCGGGATCCTCCTGATGGCCGTCGAAGTCGAGAAAGAAGGCATACCCCCATCCCTGACCCCGTGAAGGGACCGATTGGATGGCGGTCAGGTTGATGCCATGGATGGCAAAGATGCCCAGTACCTTGTGAAGAAATCCGGGCTGATCGGAAAATGAGAACATGATGCAGGTTTTGTCGTTTCCCGAACGGGCGGGGATATTCTGTCCGATGACCAGGAAGCGATGTTCGATGCCCGCCTGATCCTGAAGGTGTTCCGCCAGCAGGTTGAGTCCGGAGGCATCGGCGGCGTAGACTCCGGCGATGGCGGCGCTGTTGGGGGTTTCCCGAGCGCGTTGGACCGATCGGGCGGTCGATTCTTCTTCCTTGATGGCCACCGAGGGCAGATGGGTTGCAAGCCATTCATGGCACTCGTCGAGGACCTGGCGATGACCGAAGACCCAATGAACCTGGTCCAGGGTGGTTTCCAGGGACAGCAGGGTATGAACCACGGGAAGGTAGATTTCACCACAGATGCGCAATGGCGAATCGGCCAGGCGTTTCAGGGTGTGATGCACGACCCCCTCGGCGGAACTTTCCACAGGGGTGACGCCGAAGTCGGCCCGACCGACCTCGACTTCGTGAAAGACATCGTGAATCGAGCCGGCGGGGTACATGCGAAACGAGGAGCCGAATTGTTTGATGGCCGCCTGATGGGTAAAGGTCGCCTCGGGTCCAAGATAGACCACCGACAGGTTTTTTTCCAGGTTGAGCGAGGCGGAAATGATTTCCCGGAAGACGCGATGAATGGCCGATACAGGCAATGGACCCTGATGACGGGCTTCCAGGCGCCGATGGATGCCCGCCTCGCGTTCGGGACGGTAGAACATGGGATTTGGCGAACCCTGCCCCTTGAGCTGTCCCACCTTGAGGACCCATTGCACCCGTTCCATGAGAAGATCATGGATGCGGTCGTCGATGCCATCGATGGCGGCGCGGAGCGCATCGAGTGTCGGTGTTTCATCGAGGGTTGGGTTCATCACAGGGCATCCACGGGCCGTATCAATCACAGGACCATCCTTGCCGGTCATTGCCGCTTTTTCGACCGGAAAAGGGGACATGTTATCCCCTCGTGTGGCAAAAGGCAATGCCGGCGAGGACGGGGCGGTGGTGGTTCCCGGGCTTCAAGGGTTGGCGTCGAGCTGTTTTTCCTGTTCATCCAGGCGGCGTCGTTGTTCCTGAATTTTTTCGCGTGCCCGTTTTTTGTGGTCTTCCCGAGCGGCTTCATGACATTGCTTGAGATCGCTTCGGGATGTCGCATTCTTGAGACACGCCAGTTTTTTTTCAGTCATCTGAATCTGATGTTCCTTGGCTTGTTGGAACCCCGGCCCCGCTTCCTTGCCCTGCTTTTCCTCTTCGGCATTCACGCCGGAGACCATCAGAGGCAGGGCCAGCGCTGCCAGCCATCTCAGGTATCGCCGAGTGTTGATCGGTCTCATTGTATCGTTCTCCCTGATGGATCTTGTTTCAACGTTTGGTAATTTTTGGACCAATGTAAACAATATGGAACGGACTGCCTGCTTGTTCTGGCCAGGAAAAATGGATACGTATCTGATACGTTTTCACTTTCCCGTGCCAGGAACAAAACAAGGTTTTACCATATTTTTCAGGATGCTTGAAGGTAAGATCCTGTTTAAAGTCATCTTTTTCCGAGTCGGATGAATCCGAAAACAACGACTTTTTCCCAGTGAAATACTGTTGATAAAGTTCGTTTCCTTGATCGTTTCTTTTTCCGTCGGAATTTGTATAAGAATTAATCTTATGTAATATTTCGAGCAGTCGTTGGATTCTTTGGGCGGCGTTCGCATTGAAGGGAAGAGGACCGAGTGGTTCGAAAGCCTTGTCATCGAAGAGAAGACGACCGAATTGCCTTCGTGACATCGCTTCCAGGTCATCCCAGGAAGCAACCGGAAGCGGTGACGCACGTAACAGATTTTCAAATGCTTCCCTGTTGAAATAATTATTTATTTCTATTTTTCGATCATTTTCCGAAGTGGACCGCCACCAGACATCCAATGGACTGAACGTCCAATCCGAAGGATTCAGACTGATCAACCGGGAATCAAAGGACCAGAAGCAGCGAAATGCAGCTTCACCAACGGCGGAATCTGTTACGACCCTTCCCAGGCATTCAAGGTAATCATCGGAGGAATGATGCTGATCATCTTCCCAATACGGTCCTTCCCTGGTAAACCACGACATCAGTGCCCTCGTTTGATCCTTTTGCAGGCATTGAACCGCTTGTTGCATCTTCATGTCACGGGTCACCTGGGAAGATGACACGTTCCTGTGACAAAACAGTTCTCTGCCATAGCGCTTTGCCAGGTTTCTCATGGCCATGAGATCCGCGATGGCGCGGTCAAAAGAGGCGACATTCGGAAATTGACCGTGGATGGACAAATCGTTGACGAACAGTTCCAAGATCATTCCCCCCATCCGGCAAAATGATTCGCATCCTTGTCGAATTGATCGAAAAATCTTTCTGGCCAGGAATCAATATTCCCGAATTGATCCAATAAAGGATTGATAACCTGTGGAGAAGATTCCGTTCTTGGATTGAAGAAATACAGCGATACCTGTTCCGGACGAAGACGCTTCCCGCGCACGGCACGTCGAATTCCGTTAAGAATGTGATCACTGTGAGTCTCGACAAACACCTGCACGCCAGCACCGGCGACATCAGCGAGAAATTGCCCCATCCGTCCCTGTCCCGAAGGATGAAGATGGACCTCCGGATTTTCAATCAAGAGCAGGTCGTCCTTTGTGGCCAGCAGGGCAGCGACAACAATCGGGAAGACTTGAGAAAGCCCAAAACCTTCGTGAACCGGTTTGTGATAGGGAGTATCCGTGGAGGTTCTCAGGCCAAGTGAAACATGGTTGACTCCAGGAATACGAATGATATCCAGTTCGAAACCGGGAAAAAACGTTTTCATCCGCGCCCTGACCTGGTGCGACAGGGTTGTCGGCTCGTCGCCAATTGCAAGTTCCTCAAGAACAGGATTATTTCCCTTCCAATACAGCAGAGAAGCAATATCCTCTCCTCGGGTACCGATAACGGTTACCGAGTGCTCGTCTTTCAATGGATAAAAATCACGAGGGCCGTTTCTTTCCGCGGTAATGTACGTCAAATTCGTCATACGCTGTGAGAATTCCTTGAACGTATTATCTTCACGTGGCAGCAGATGATGCAATTCCTTCGTGGGAACAGCCTGGTTGCCAATTTCGATGCGATCAATGGAGAGGGACATTTCTCCGCGATCTCCGGAAAAGAACCAGTGGTATTTCCGATCCGAATCCGTCAAGGAAATTTCAAAGGATTTCCTTCCATTGACCTGGTCAATGACATCCGCTACCGTTCCAAGGCAGATCGCAGCGCCGTTCAGCATGAGTCTTGATGACCATTCATGTTCTTTCATGGTCTGGTGTAAAATAACCAGGGACTGAAGAACGGAAGATTTCCCCGAAGAGTTGGCGCCCGACAACAAGGTGAGCCCGGAACAATGGAGTATCAGATGTTCAAAACACTTATAATGTTTTAATTTAATTTCGGTTATCACCGAACACCTCCCCAAGCAGGAGCCGCACCTTGTCAAATCTTGTCTTGACACGATTGGATTGATTTGTTCCCAAAGAGATGGAGTCCAGGAAGTCTGAATCTTGCATCAAGAGAAGAAATTCATTTTTTATCTTTGATGCCTTTGCACTTACCCGTTCCACTGAATATTTCGATAACCCCGTTGACATGACGTCCCACAGGGCAACATTGAACTGACTACGTTTTTTCTGTCCTTTGGAAAATTTTCGGAACGAATGTTCCTGAAAGACAATCCAGTTGTTTTCCAGCGCACGATGCAGCCGCGAGGCGAGTTCCTTGAGTTCAGTCCGCGGCATATCATTCATCTTTTCCAATGTCTTTCCCAGGAAATCATCCATATACCCTTTGTACCGGCTTTCGCCGATCAGGTCGAAGGCACAGAAACGATTGACGATTTCTCTATCTTTCATGGACTCTCTACGTAGACTGTTTCCGGTTGCTTTCTGGAACAGATCGGTTTGGGATTGTTCCCTGAGAAATTGTGTTGCCATTCCGGAAAAGAGACAGTTGCGCATTTGTTGCCGGGTTAACGGTACGCCACTGTTGACCCGATCGAAAATGTCGAGAAGGGCTTGTGGAGGCACTTTGGAATCGATGGAATAAATGATCAAATTACAGTCTTCGATGCGGTTCTGAAGTTTTGCAGAAAGTTGTTTAAATGATAATCCGTTGAGTTCTCTATTGGAGAGTTCCAGTCTAAAGTCACCTTTCAGGAACCTCTGGAATGTATGCAGGCGTTGCAGACCATCGACAACGATCATTTTACCCTTGGAATTTTCGGCAAGATAAAAAACCGGAAGAGGGATACGCATCAACACAGATTCGATCAATTTACTTTGTTTAACCGGTGTCCAGATGAAATCTCTCTGGAAATCAGGGTAAAGGATATAGTCATCCCTCTCTATCCTCCGTACAACATCAAAAATTGTCCGACTTTCTTGTCGAATCAACAAGGTATCTATTGGATAGTCTCCAAGGGTGTTGTCGTTATCCTCCCCTTCGACACTTTCTTGGTTTTTATCGGTTTCATCCATAATAAATAGTTCTCCATGAGCGCGTTCCAGTGAATCGAGATCATCACAATTTGTTATCTTATATCATGATTGAAACAATCTTTCAAGCATCAAGAGCCCGTGGCGCCACCGAACCCATGGCGCATGGTTTCATTGTGTCATGGACCTTGTTGAGGAATCAATAATGGTTACGCAGGGTGCGGACATGGGCAAAAACATCAACCGTCGGTTTGCCGTCCTGGGCGATCAAGCGGACGAATTCAGGGTCTTCGACCCGGAAGAATGGATTATGCCGCCGTTCCCGTTCCCATGTGGTGGGGAGGGTGGGCCGTCCCTGGTCGGTTTGCGCGAAAATCCATTGCCGTAAGAGAAGAAGTTCACGGTTTTCCGGTTCCAGACCGAGGGCGAATCCCAGGTTGGCGAGGGTGTATTCGTGCGCGGGATAGATTCTTGTGACTCCCGAAAGCGACCGCAGCCGTTGCAAGGAATGCCACATCATCGCCGGGGTTCCTTCGAACAGTCGGCCACAACCGAGGGAAAACAGGGTGTCGCCGGTGAAAAGTGCGTCGCCGATGTGGTAGACGACATGTCCCGACGTGTGGCCCGGTGTTGCCACGACCGCGCACTGCCAGGGACCCAGGGGGAAGGTATCGCCGTCCTCGACGGGAAGATCGAGCGGTGGCAGGCGGTTGGCATCCTGAACATGACCGACGACCCGGGCATGGTACTCCCGGGCCAGGGCGGCAACGCCATCGATATGGTCGTGATGATGGTGGGTGATGAGAATATGGCTTAAACCCAGGCCGCGTCGTTGCAATACCTGGGCGACAGGTGCAGAATCGCCAGGATCGAAAACGACGGCCTCCGAGGCAGATGTTTCCAGAAGCCAGACATAGTTATCTTTTCCGACCAGGATGGGATGAATGACAGGCATGGGTGTGGACATCGTGACTTCCTCGATGGATCGGTCGATGATGCGGGACGGGACGAAGCGATTATGAACTTTGAAGCGACCCAATTGCAAAGCTGGTATGAGGAACCCGGCGGTCGATTGGTGGTACGACTGGTCGGCGAGGCCATGGAACGACTCCTCAAGGAAAACCCTTCGGAACGAACCTTGGGTCTCGGTTTTGCCCAACCCTATCTCGACTGGCTGCGTCCGTGGACGGGTCATTCGATGGGGGCGGCGCCGGCGGAGATGGGGGTTGTCCTCAAGGCACCGGGGACCGCCAATCGCACGGCCCAGGTCCGTCCCGACGCCCTCCCTTTTCCCGATGCCTGGTTCGAACGAGTCATGATGGTTCATCTCCTGGAAGGAACCTCGGACCCGAAGTCGGCGTTGCGGGAGACCTGGAGGGTTTTGGCACCGGGGGGGCGGTTGATGATTCTGGTCGCCAACCGCGGTGGCCTGTGGGCGCGGCGCGATACCACCCCGTTTGGCTGGGGCCGTCCCTATTCTCCGGGACAGCTGCGTTCGATTCTTGAAGAAACCCTCCTGGTTCCCAGGCAGTGGAGTTATGCCCTGTTTTTTCCACCCCTCAAACGCAAACTTTCCTGGCGCTGGGCCAACGCCTGGGAAAAGGCGGGCAACCGTTGGTTCGCTCCCATGGGCGGGGTCATCATTTGCGAAGCGGAAAAAGTGGTCTACGCTTCGACACCGCTGCTGCGAAAACGTTCGCTCATCCGTCATCCCGCCCGGGTCCCCCTGACGTTCGCGGAAAAATCGGGAACGAATGTTTTTTCCAGAGATCTGTCCACGGAGGATTGATTCATCTTCGTGCCTCTGTCGAAGAACGAAAGGCATGGCATATTTTACAATTGTTGTTCCGATTGTCCGGTTTTCTCAGAAAATTCAAATTTCCGGCTTTCTCATTCGTGACACCCTCCAGAAGGAAGTGGTTGGAAACTTACGCTTTGTAATATTATATTAAATATTTCAAATAGTTACATTTATTATTGAATGTGACACAACGGAACCATCAAAACATGATTAAAAAAATCCTTGCAAAATGCAAAATTTATATGTATACTTTAAGACGTATTCAGTGCTTAGTTTTGTCGTCTTATCGTCCGATAGGTTTGATCAAAAATTGATGAGGGAGAAAATACATGACGTTCAGCGTGGCAAAACATTATGGTCCGGATGCCTTCATAGAGCTCGAACCTTTGCATAAAGGACTGTGCGGGCAATGGTCCTTTCAAGGAGACATCTGGCCGTACTATCCCGAAGATAAAAATAATGATCCAAGCACGCGGCTGGATACCACAGGAACGGCCGAAATCAGCCTGACCGCCGACGGACGCTATTTTCACCTGAACTGGTCCGGCAAAAGCTGCAACGATTCCTGGTCGGGAGGGTGCATTATTGGCTATGCCGCAGGACTGGAAGATGAAAACGGCAAGCGTACCATGAATGAAAGTTTTTACAACAGTTATGGCAGCTTCGGATCCTCCAGGACACTCCATAAAAAAGGCGACAAGCATCTCGAAATGGCTGGCGACGTTCAATGCTACGACCGGAATGGGGTCGAAAGTTACCGTCATATCCTCAAAATTCAGGATTCGGACAATTTTGAGATGGAAATCCATCTGACCGCACCCGGTGGATCCGAATCAAAAGTCCGCCATTTGACCTTCAAACGCGCCAAGTGATGGCTCTAACCGATTCGGAGTGATTAAAAAATGAATAAAATTATCATTGATACGTTGTCAAACTCTGGCGATGAAAAAAAACAAGCCGGACAGGCCCCTCAAAACAAGTTGATGTTTGACATTGAAATTACCGAGTATGACGATCAGACGGTCGATGCCGATGGCCAGGTTGTGTTCTACCGTTCGACCTGTACCACATGCTCGACTTCATAATAATGGCCAAAGGCCATTCGTTTCATGAAACGATTGAAAAGTCCAGGGACGGACTTTTCAATTCTCTTTGATAAGAGTTTATAAACTTCTATTGAGGTTTTTGGTCCCTGGAACCGACCGGAATGGGAAGAATACAGGGTGTCCATGGTTTGTTTCTGTTTTTCAGCTTGGAACAGCAACGGCAACCTCTGACAGCACATAAAGGTGGTATCATATGGCCTTTCTTGCACTTTCTGAAAACAATTGGACGGTTCCAATTGATAATGGATTCCTTGTCGGAAGCCGTGCAACCATTATGCGCAAGGTCAGAGGGGGGCGCGAACTGGCACTCTTCATGGAAAAGGCAAAGGAGTTGCTTGGCAATTCCCAGATGAGTGAAAAGGAATTCAAGCAGACCCTTCAGCAGTTCTACCCTCTTGCCTATGTTGAAGAGGGTATTCGACATTTGTTGAATCTGGGTGTCTTGATCTTCAGGGAAGAGATGTCTTCCCAGTCTTTTCCTGAAAATAAGCTGGATGGTGAAAGGGATTCGCCTGCCACTTCCACCAGAAGATATTTGCGCGATCATTTCGATGAGAAGGAAAACGCTTACGGAAAGTTGAGATCCAGTCGCGTTGCAGTCATTGGCAAAGGTCGTCTTGTCTCTAAAGTCATTGCCAGCCTAGCCGACCTGTCGCCCCAATCCATCCGCTGGATTGTGGAAGATGATGAGGCGACGCGACAGACCGCCGATCAACCTCTGAGTAAAAATAGTGTCCGACAGACGTTTTCGGATCAGGAATCTCTTGGTGTCGCCATTGAAGATCAGGATTTCATCGTTGCTGTTGCGGATGATCCCATTGAGCGGCTCCGGCTGTTTCCAAAGGTCAACGCCGCCAACCTGAACGGTGTCCAGAAGCCCTGGCTCTGCTGCTATACGGATGGCCATCAAATCTTTGCCGGACCCATGTTCGTACCCGGGGAGACGGGGTGTTACCGTTGTCTGGAACTCAGGGAAGAAAATCATCTTCCCTATCCAGAGGAGTTTGCCTCATTCAAAAACGCCCTTGCCAACAATAAGATTCATTGTGAATCCGATGCGCCAGACCCTGCATTGCAGGTTGCCAGCGGTTTTGTGAGTGCGGAAGTCATGAAAGCCCTGGCCCGGGTCGGATTTCCCGCCACATTCCAGACATTGGTTGTGATCGATTTGAACCTTCTGGAAACCGAACGGCACCGACTGTTGCGGGTACCTTTTTGTGATGTTTGCGGCACCCATTTAAAACAACCTTTCCGGAAAACATGGGACATGTAATCTCCATGAAGACACGTGACCTGCAGAATGTGGCGCTGAGCCATCCCTGTCTGATGCGGGGATTGCATCGGTCTTATCGCCTGGGTCCACTGGTCAGGCAGAGTTTTCATCGTATGCCGGAAGGCTATGACATGCTTCATGCCGTGACGGCCAGTGTGAAGGATGTTACCCAGAAAAATGAGGTGGTGGCGGCTGGTGGCGGGTTGACACGGGACCGGGCTTTTTTTGCGGCGGTTGGCGAAGCGCTTGAACGGTTGTCCTTGCGCCAGCACCAGCATCTCTCTTTGAGCAGCAAACCCTTTGAGAATAAAGATTCTGAAATCGACCCCTTCCTGTTTTTGCAGGGGTTGATCAATGAAATTCCCCCTCTGGTGCCTTGGCAGAGCGATCAGGAAATATTCTGGATTGAAGGCCGCGATCTTGATTCAGACGCTGTTTGCCATATTCCCGCGTTTGCCATATTTCCGTCTGCCCAGGCCCATAACGCCCGGGGCGATCTGCTTTTTGCGAATACGTCAACCGGAACGGCGGCATCCCGCGATAAAAAGGCTGCGATACTTTCAGGCATTTATGAAGTCGTCGAACGGGATGCCTTCATAACCCACTGGGAAAACCGATGGTCCGGCGTTGACCAACCCCTTGACACGGCAACCTGGGAACTGGCCCGGAAAATCGAAAGCCGGGGTTTTAAAGTATCCATCCGGGCCTTGGGTACGGATACCGGAATTCCGGTGGCACTGGCAGCCGTTTCGGATCTGACCGGCTACCGTGCCGCCACTGCATTGGGTGCGGCGGCGCGTGCCACCTGGGAAGATGCCAGTTTTCGGGCTTTGGAGGAGGCCCTTCTGACCAGCTTTTGGATCTCTACACGCCTTTATGTGGAAGGCGTACATTTGAATGAGGCCCGGGAAAAAATGGCCGGCTTGCCGGAGCCGTCCGATCATGCTTTGTTGCATGGTTTTCATGAATCCAGGGATGCCAGCGCCTTTTTGTTCGACGCCTCGGATCGAACAAAGGTTTCCTTTGCCCCGCCTCCAGCACCTTTGGATGTGTCTGGCGAGCTTGATTGGGCGTTGGCACGGATTCTTTCCGTGCATGAGCGATGCATCCATACGGATATCACCCATCCTTCCGCGGCAGCGCTCGGACTTTATGTCACGCGCGTGGTGATTCCCGGGTTTTTGCCCCTGACACGGGGTGATGCCAGGCCCGTGCTGCATCCGCGTCTGGTTTCCACAGCCGGGATTCTCGGGCGTTCTCATTTGAAAAATTCCGGCTTCAACCCGGTACCCCATCCATTCCCATGAACAGCGACGCACTTTCTGAAGAAAGAGCGATTTTGGCCAATGGTAACCAAGACGGTCCCATGAATCATTCCGTAAACGCAGCCCGGCAAAGAGCGATTCGCTGGTACAAGGAACCGGATCTTTACAGGCATACGGTGACGTATGAAAAGGAGTACAGCACCCTGCCACGATTGTTGTTCGAGGAAATCTCTCTGGCCCAGATCCATCGGGATGCGCCTGCCATTTTGGATGTGTCGCCTGCGACTTGGCTTGAAAAGCACGAGATCAATGAAAACTTCGAACGCTTGGATACCGGTGGAACCATTTGGGAGACAGATTTTACCAAATTTTCCGGTACAGATAAGAAATACGATCTGATATTGGTTTATTCGTTGTTGCGGTTGATATCGAATCCGGGTGAATTTTTCATCTGGTTGAATGATCGTCTGGCGCCGGGAGGGCGCTGTTGTCTGCTGGATTTTGTCGGTGGAGTCGCCGAAGAACTGTCCGCGCATATCCTCAGCCGGGTTTCATCGGAAAAACATCGATGCTTTTTGATGGATCAGTTGGAAGCGGCTCCGTTGGTGGAGGATATACAGCTTTGGTTGAAGACGTCGGAGATTTCCCGTTACAGACTTGCCGTAGGCGGGCTGGGAGGATTTCCGGAAAGAGGCGCCGAAGCCATGACCTTGATCTCCACCAACAGCCGGATTCTTCCTCTCTTGACCAGACTCTCTCAATCGGGATTCCGTAGTCGGCGGGCAGCGGATATTGTATTTCATTTAACGTTTACCTGCGGCGGGGGCGAATAAGCCATGTCCAATTTACACAATGCGGTCTCTCGTTACTGGTTCGTCGAAGCCAGCGACCTGGAGACCCGGCTCTCCCAGGATTATCATGAATCAACCAAGGTCAGTGAATTTTTGTTTGGTTTCGGCAGCAAGGATCCCAAACGCACGCCAGCCATGATGAATACCGTCAACGCTGTGGCCGGAAAATCGAAAAGCTACAGTTATTTTCCCCGGGTGGATCTTGATCCTCTGGCCTGGGAGGATCTGGATATTCCCTTGGGGGAACTTATCAAGAAACGGCGCACGAACCGCAATTACATCGATAAACCTTTGACGCATGCGGAACTCTCAACCCTGCTGGTGCGCGGTGCGGGCCTGAATGGAACCATTGGGGTCGGTGCAAACCAAACGCGCGATGGGCGCACCTATCCATCGGGTGGTGGGCTCTATCCACTGGAGGTCTATTCCATCGTTTTGAATGTGGAGGGTGTTTCTGAAGGTGTCTACCATTTCGATGTCCGTAATCATTGCCTGAACCGGCTGTTGCAGAAAGATGATTTGCGCGGCACAGTGAAGCGTGCCTACATGAGCGAGAAGATGCTTGAAAAAACGGCCGTCTGTTTTCTGGTGACGGCCATATTCAAGAGAACCTCTTTCAAGTATGGAGAAAGGGCCTATCGTTTGGTGAATATCGAGGCGGGACATTTGATACATAACATGTTGTTTGTCGGTCAGGCCCTTGGGTTGTCCATCATTCCCATCAATGGTTTTTTTGATCGGAGACTTGAACAACTCATCAACGTCGATGGCGTCGAGGAATCGATTCTCTACACCGCCATCGGGGGATGCATCGATTGATGGATGATTTTTGGCGAGATCATCCACGGGATACGGGGGACTGGACGCAGCTTGCCGAATGGTTCAAGCAACTCACTCGGGAGGTGGCCGACCTGTTGGGCCTGTCGGTTGCGGGCATTCGATTGAACCTGCGCGCCAACCAAAGCGGCATTGCCTATACCCGTTATGGAAATACAGTTCCCGAAATCAATCTGTCTCCCGACACGTTGTACAGGGATATTGTCGCTCACGAAATCTGTCATGCTCTGTTGCCGGTCCGCGCTTTGTTTTTGGCAGAGGGCATGGCCAGTTATGTTGGATACCGTATGATGGGGAATTGCCATCACTTTCTCTTTCCGCAAGAAACGATCTCACAGCTTCTGCATGATTATCAGGAAAAACTGCCACCACTTTCCGGTTTCCTGCATCAGAAGATTGGATCGGATGGATTCTTGAGTCTGGAAAAATTTGCAACGCTACAGGGACGTCTGGCCCACGGGGTCGCTGCCTCATTTGCGGAATTTTGTCTCGATCGCTACCCCGGTTTTGCACCCGGTCTGCAAAAACATGGCGATGGGAACCTGGACACCCTCCTGCAAAAGATTACCGGAAAAAAGACCGATTTGATCCTGGCCGCATGGCAGCGCCATATCGGTCTGGAGGGGTATGTCATGACGCAAGAGTCAACGGGTTATTAAGGCATGCCGATGCGGATGGGCCTTGTCAATCCGGATGATCCGGCGGTTCAGACCGTCGTCTTTTCCAAGCCGCTCATCAGCGCAAGGATTGGGCTGATCGCCTCGTGCCGGGAGAGGCGGGCCTATCCCGATGGTTACCACATCAGAAATTGGCTGACTGTTACCGGAAACCGATGGGCAAGATATGCGGCACCTGAAAAAATTTATGGTGGTGGCAGCCTTGATTGGACGGCGGCTTATGCCTCGGCCATAGGAGAAGCCGTTGAACGGACGAGCCTTTCCTATTACGACCACCGGGATCTTTTCGTGGCCAGATTCGATCTTGTGGATCGGGCTTTCTGTGAAAGGGAATCTTTTCTTTTTTATCTGGATGCGCAGTATGCGGATCCAGGCTTTCCTTTTCGAAAACCTGACTTTTCCCAGCCGATCGCTTGGGTGAAGGGGTGGTCCCTCACGGAACAGAAAGCGGTCCATGTTCCGGCCTCTCTGGTCTATATGCCTTATCAACCGCGTCCCGGAGAACCGCTCTTCACCGATTCTGTTTCCGTCGGAACCAGTTGTGCCCGCTCACCCAATACTGCTGCGGTGCTGGCGATATTGGAGTTGGTAGAGCGAGATGCCTGGACCATGGTGTGGGAGACGCGGGCCTGTGTACCGGAAATCTCGCCTGGTGATATCGAACAAATTCCCGTTGTCATGATGGCGATGGGGCATGGTTTGCATATCCGGGTGTTCGATCTGACCAACGATACGGGTATTCCTTCGTTTCTGGCCATTTGCCTCAGTGACGATTCCCTGCCTTCCTTGGCCATTGGCACGGCTGCGCGACTCAATCCCCGTGACGCCATTGAATGCGCCATATCCGAGGCCATAACGAGCTGGCGCTCCACCTCCTACCTATGTATGGATGGTGTCGTCGATCTTGATGCAAAAACACTGCAAAACAGACGTCGGACAGATTTTTCACTGCAATCTCTCTACTATGCCAATCCCGACAACAGACACCATTTTGATTTTTTGTTGCGGCAAAACTCTCCGCATGTCCGGATCGAGCACCTTTCCTTTCTAGAATCGGAGGGGCGTGATCTGGAGCGAATAAAAACGATCATGATGGCCACCGGCCATCGAGTGGTTCTTTTTGATCTTACGCAAAGGGATGCCGAACTTGTCGGCCTGTACGTGGTTCGTGCCGTTTCCACCAGTTTGATGCGGCAGCCTTTGGGCCTTTTAAGACCATTGGCCCATCCTCGTCTGTTCACATTTTTTCGGGAACGGGGATTGGTTGACGAGGGGGTACGGCCCGAGGATCTGCTTCAATCGTTCCATCCATTTCCATGATGTGTGCCATGTCAAATCATCTGCATCATACAAGTGCAGCATTCGAGTCTGTTTTGCGGCATCATGCAAAGCCATTGGGACGTTTATTCTCATTAAAAACACTCAGAACACCCGATGATTTTCCAAATTTTCACAATTTTATTGTCCAGGGGCGCACCCTTTCCGGACAAATTGTCAATGCTTCCGGGTTCGACCAGGAGAGATCGCTGGCCTCTTTGAAGGCGATCGGTGAATTCATTGAACGCTATTCGTTACTGTCTGCGAGTGATCCTCATATCATCGTCACCGGAGCCAGGAAGGATCTCATCGGGCCGGTGCTTGGTCTGGACCAACTGCCTCTGTTTACGGATGAACAGTTGGCCAGCCCTGATTTTCCCTGGAAGGGCTATACAGATACTCTGTATGAATGGACCGAGGTTAAGGAGTTGGGCGGGACATCCCGTATTCTTGTACCGGTTGATTTGCTCTCACTGCACAAACCTTCGCGCATTGGCTTGATGGGGTCAACGGGAGCGGCTGCCCATACGGATGAAACCAAGGCGTTGATCTCGGGAATCCTGGAGTTGGTAGAACGGGATGCGCTCTCCATTGTTTGGGAAACCCAGGCGGTAACACCACGTATTGCCTGCAATGCGGGTTGGCATTTTAAGGAAACGCGGCAACTCATCGATCAATTGGAGGCTGCGGATCAACAGGTTATTCTAAGGGATATCACGACGGATATCGGTGTCCCGGTTGTTGCCGCGGTCATCCGTGATCGACGGGAACGACGTCCTTGTCTGGTTCTGGGGGCCGGCGCGGCCTTGTCTTTGGTGGAGGCCTGTAAAAGAGCGCTGGATGAGGCCATCGCGGTGTGGCTTTGGATGCGTGATGAACACGGAAAGCGGGAAACGACTCTTGAACGTGTGGCACCTCTGGCGTTTGATGCGGTGGAGCCCATGTGGCAGGCCGTTCTTTATGGCTTCAGGGAAATGCTCCATGATACCCGGATATTAACAGCGTCATCCAAGGATTCCGTCGCACGGCCCCATGAGGCAACCGGCATGTCGCCGTCGGAATCATTGGAGCGGTTGTGCAGCCGTTTAAAAGTTTGTGGTATTGACGTCTATTTCCGCTCTATCCTGGCACCCGAACTGAATGATCTGGGATGGTATGTCACCCGGGTCATTGCTCCGGACCTTGTACCGCTGGGGTTTGGGAGTTTATGCCGTCCTCTGGGGCATCCACGCCTTCACTCGGTCCCGGAAACATGTGGATGGAAACATACAGTCCCACCCAAATCCGGTAAACAAAATCCGATACCGCTTCCATAGAGGTTGATTTGGATGTTCCGCTGTTTCCCTCCAAAAAAATTCCATCCGGCCCAATTTGGGCGTCATCCAGCAGGCAATTTGGCGATGGTATTTTGCCTCGGACGGAATCCGACTGGGCTGTCTTTCGCCTTCATGACGTTCTACGTTTCCTGGTAGATCGCTTTGGCCCGCTTTGCGGCTTTTCCTGGCGGGTTTTCCCACCACCCCTTTTCCTGCCATCGAGCGCGAATGGCTTCAAAAACCTCTTTTTTCAATGGAATATCCTCCAGGTTTTTCCATTTTTCGGCCAGGATTTTACCACGCAATATTTCGTCTTTGGCACTATGGTGTTCGGCGTGGATTGTTGTCAGCATCTTTGCCAACCAGGTTGGTCCTGGCGCTGAAGAGTGTTCCTGTTGCTGAAACCGCGCCTTGGCCTCTGGACCCTGCCAAAGTCGCAGCCAACCCATGGGCAGGGAAGGAGCGCTTTTGACCGCCAAACGTCTGGTTTTTGGAAAACGCTGGCCGGGTCGCCCCATGTGATTGCTGTAGAGTGTACGCATGGCCGCGACCGTCTCCGGTGGCATCCAATCTCCTGTCATGCCGCGCCAACCTGCCCCCCAGGCCAGTTGTACATAGGCCAATGGCGCTTAGTTAACCGTTTTCTTTTCGATTTCAAAATGATGTGACATCAGCCCCCTGAAGGCGCATGATTAACGTACCTCAAACGCCAAACCATGACCAAACAGGGGGCCAACAATGTTTCAGTCTACACGGAGGGCGGCTGCACTCCAAATCGAAAAATTGAAATCACGTTTTTTCCCTCAGGGAGGGTTTGCACTTCGGGGATGTGTTGTCGTCCGAGTTCATACTCCAGATTTTGGAGGAGCAAAAAGCGACATTCCGTGACCGGGTGTTCTCACCTGTCGTGACCCTGGCTGCTTTTATTGTCCAGGTACTCAGCCCGGATCATTCCTGTCGCTGGGCGGTTGCCCAGGTTATTGCGGAGAGGGTTGCACAGGGGAAACCCCCTTGTTCACCTGGGACCGGGGCCTACTGTCAGGCACGCCAGAGGCTGCCGAAGGAATTGATTTTGCGTCTGTTGCGTGCTGTCGGGACCAAACTGCACTTGGCAACCCCATTGGACTGGCAATGGCGTGGGCGTCGGATTGTGGTGGCGGATGGCTCGACCGTTTCGATGCCCGACACCCCGGAAAACCAAACCGACTTTCCGCAGCCGTCCAGCCAAAAGCCGGGGCTTGGATTCCCCCTGGCGCGATTGGTGGTTCTGCTCTCGTTGGCCACGGGCGCCGTCATAAACATGGCTGTCGGGGCATACAAGGGGAAGGCGACCGGCGAGCATGCGTTGCTCAGGGAAATCTTGAGCAGCTTAGGGAAGGGCGATGTTCTGATTGCAGATTGTTATTATTGCTCCTACTTTTTGATAGGCATGCTGGGTCGGATGGGTGTGGACGGTCTTTTTCAGGTTCACGCGAGCCGCAAGGTGGATTTTCGTCGTGGGCGACGATTGAGTAAACGTGACCATGTTGTCGTGTGGAACAAACCTGCCCGACCTGACTGGATGGACAAGGAGACTTACCACGCCATGCCTGCCACGTTGCAGGTACGCGAGACACAGGCTGGAGGTCGGGTGCTGGTCTCCACATTTCTGGACTCGAAGACGGTATCCAGAGAGGAGTTGAGCAGTTTGTACAAGTTGCGATGGTCCGTGGAAGTCAGTTTGATGTTCATTAAGGAAATCATGAAGATGAACATTTTGAGAGGCCGCACTCCAGAAATGGTGCGCAAGGAGATAGGCGTCCATCTGCTGACGTACAACCTGATTCGGACTGTCATGG
>JADGCV010000043.1 GCA_015228815.1 Magnetococcales bacterium
CGCGTAAAAAACAAAGTCAAAAACAAAATCAAAACCCTGGGGGCAATCCCCCAGACCCCTTTTTTCTTTCAATAATTTTGATCTCTGGGGGTACCTGGGCAATTACCTTTTTTGGCCAACCTTTGGCTACCCCCCCAACTCCCGAATCCACAAGACCATCACACTTTTGCCAATCCGCCCCGCCAGGGAATCGGGCCGGCCCGGAAACACCACCATTCCCGGCATCGCCTGAGGTACCGCCATCGACAACAACCCATCCACCCCGAAATGAACCATGAAATACGGCTGGAGCGGACGCAACCGGTCCCCGGCAACCCGCTCGACCTCGATCGGTCCCCCATGAACCGAAGCCAGAGACAAATCCTCCAACCGTGAAACAGCAAAAGGATCCGCCATCAACCAGTGACATTCGATCGGCGAAAATCCAGCATGATCCGGAAAAAATGTCCCCCCCCCTCCCGATGGCAATACATCCCGCTCCTTCTCGGCAACGTAGGCGACAATCCGTTCCGACCCCAGATGTCTGATTTCCATCAAAGGAACCTCCCTGCCCACCCACAACCCCGAAGCAAGCCCCTCCTGAAACAAAGTGACCGTCCCCGCGATCGGGGCACGAATCTCCAGACGAACACTCCGGGCCGCAATCCCCGCCGCCCAGGCCGATGCCGCGGATAATTTTTGTTCCTTGACCAATCGTTCCTCGACAAACCCCGGTCCGATCAACATCAGTTCCCGCCGCAAACGCACCACCTCCAAACGGGCCTGAACCCCTTCGGCCTGGAGTTCCGGAGATTCCATCCGCGCCAGAAGATCCCCCCGTTCCACCCGTTGCCCCAGACGCACCATCACGGCGCGCACGACCCCCCCCTCCGGAGGAAAAACCTGGGCAAAGACTGAAGAACGTAGAACCGCCGGCATCCGCACCGGAACCTGCCAGGGCAGGAAAATCGCCATCCCTCCAAAAAGAAACAACACCAACCACAAACGGATATGCCCCGCCGCCATTTCCCGGCGGTTGCGCCACCACCACCCGATTTCCAAACCGATCGGTCGCAACAGGAACCAATAGAGTTCCACCCCCATCAGAAACATACCCAACAACTTGAAAAACCAATGATAGACCAGAAGGGCAATCCCCAGATACAACACCAGACGATAGGCCCAGGTCGCAAAGGCAAAACCGATCAGAAACAAACGCATCCTCCACTGCCACTGTTCCGGAGGAGCAAGATCGGCCCCCAGAAGACGGCTGCGAATCCACCATGTCCCCATGGCAAAGGCCCGCTCATGAAGATTGGGCAGGTCCAATACGTCCGACAACATGAAATAACCGTCGAAACGCATGAACGGATTGGCATTGAGCAGAAGCGTTCCCGTCCAGACCACCGCCACCAGCGAAAAAAGCGCCCCCCGCCATGGCCCATCCTCCACCATCGACCAGGCCAACAACCCCCAGGCCGCGAACATCGATTCGGCCATGATTCCGGCAGCCGCCACCCGCAGACGATCCCCCTTTCGCCGCAGACGCCAGGTTTCATTGGTATCGGTATAGAAAAACGGCCACAAGACCAGAAAAGCCACCCCCATCACCGGAACCCGGCATCCCAACCGTTTGGCCATCACCGCATGCCCCAGTTCATGGACCAGCTTGGCCAGAAAGATCATCGAAAACAGGATCGCCAGCCCCTCCGGGGTATTCCATTGGCGGATCGAGGCCGTAAAGGTGTCCCACTGCCGCAACGCGACATAAGCACCGAGAAAAAATGCCAGTCCCGTCGCAAACCATCCCCAGAACCGGATCGAAACCGAAAGCCATGGCAACACCCGATCCAATAATCGATCGGGTCGAATCAGTGGAATCCGGAAAAACAGATAATGGTGCAACAGCCAGGTCAAAAAGTTGGTCCCGGATGCCTTTTGCTCGTGGAAATCCCCATCTTCACGCTGGATCAACCCCCGCGCCGAGAGAAACCGCAACAGGGTAAAAAGGTGATCCTGGGTCAGTTCCAGGGTCGTTTCGTCATTGACGGCCTCGATCAACCGCCGCGGATCGCGAATCCGCGACCACCGCGCCATCATTTCGAATTCGGACCAGCCGATGCGGAAGAACTGGTTGCGTAACTGGTCCCACAACATCCAGGTCGGGGCACCTCCAGAGACTGTCCCTCCCGGCAAAAGACGAAGATCCGCCCGCAAATGGGGAAGCATGGCCAAAGGTTGCGGAGGGACCCGAGGAAAGGCTTCCCCCTCCCGTTGAGATTTGGGATCAGGCGCCAAGATTTTTCCGCCCGGAGTCATCAATCATCCGCTCACAAGACCACCAACCGACGCAACGCCGCAATGGGCCTGTGAAACAACCACTGAAACAGCGACACCTCCGCGCCATAAATCCGCGCCGTCCCCTTGAGACCCAACCGCGGCAACGGTACCTCCGGGTCCAATCGGGCCTTGAGAAGGTACACCAACCGACCCTCCGGGTTGGGAATCGCCTCGTAGGCGGCAAACCGCAACCGCCCCGTCACCGGATGCAACGGATCGATATCGAGAAACAACCGCACCTCGCCCCCCATGATGAAGGGCATCGCCTCCGCCACCGGAAGATCGATGGTCATCTCAACCCGTTCGGGGGAGGCAATTTCCAGCACCCGCTCTCCCAGGCGGACCGGTCGTCCGAGCCAGTCGTGGGGATCGCTGAACACCACCACCCCATCGACCGCGGCCTGAACCTGGGAACGATGCAACCGTTCGGCGGCAAAATCAACCTTGGCACTCGCTTCGCGGACAAGGTTTTTGTTGGTGGCGATTTCCGCCAGGCGCTCTTTTTCGGCAAATGCCAATTGTCCCACCTTTCTCAGTTGCGCCTGGGCCAAAGCGAGTTCCTCTCGCGCCAATTGCAGCCGATGGTGCAACTCGGTATCATCCAGGGCAAACAGAGGATCCCCCTTTTTGACCACATCATGCGGCTTGACGAAAAAACGGGCCACCATGCCATCCATCGGCGCAGTCACGATCGACGGATCCACCGCCGTCACCCGGGCAGGGGCCAGGGCGGTCTGCAACACCTGAACACGAAAAACCACCACGATCATGGCGAGAAAAATCACCACCACGAATACCCAAACCAATCTCCGACCCACCCCCGTCACTGGAACACCCTTCCGCCACGCGGCCAACGATTCGGCATAGCCTTGCGCCAGGTGGCCCAACAAAAATTGTTCCCTCTCCTCCCAGGGACGATCACGATTCAACCACAATCCTCCAAGAAGCGTCCCCCCTCGCGGATGATTCAACGGCACCCACAACCCATGGGCATGAACCCAGGAAACCGCCTCCCTGGCCAAAGGTTCAGGCAACCGATCCAATGCCACCTCCTGGATTTTCTCCCGCCCCGGAAGATGCGCCAACACACCGATCGCCTTGCGATACCAAACCATTTGCGGCGCATTGGGGTCAAAACGAGGCGCCCCCGATACCGCGGCCATCGTCATTCTTCCCGATCGCGACCCATGCCAGAAAACCGCCTGGGCGTATGGAACCAGACGACGGGTATGGTTGACCATGACAAAACAGAATGCATCAAACTGTTCCGCCTTGCGCCCCTCTTCCTGAAGAGACAACAAGGTCGTCATTCCCTGTACCTGGCGTTGCAGGGCTTCAGGTATGTCGGACACCACAGTGGCCATTTCCCGAATCCTCCATCTCATGGTAACATGAAGGGTCTTGTTTTCGTACACTGAAACGACCCGCGTGAACCCGATCCCTTATCTTCCCCCCGATCCGCAACTCAAGGAACGGCTCCTCGACCGCCTCGCCACCATTTTGTCGTCGCACCCGAACGGCATCAAGGAATACGCCCTGTACCGCATTCTGAAACAGGAACATCTCCACCCTTTCGCCAACCGTGACCTTGGTGACCCTCTGGCACTGTTCCAGGTCCATTTTCTGTTGTTTCATCTGCTCCATCTTCTCCGGCAACGTTTGTTCGCAAACAAAACCGGCGATCTGGACATCCATTGCCTTAAGATTCAAATCAAACCATGGCGCACACCGCCCCTCAAGGAAACGGTCACCCTGTTCGATCCGCTGCACGATTATTACCTGAATCTTGAGAACCTGGAACAGACGACCCGAAGCGAAGTCCAGTCCATGATCGATGGCTTCTGGCAACAGTTGCAAGGCACTGAACAACGGGAAGCGGCCTGCAAACGTCTCGACCTGCCCATGAACGCCGACCGGAATACCATCCGCGCCCGCTTCCGCCAGCTGGCAAAAATCCATCACCCCGATGCCGGCGGTGACCCCGAGCAGTTTCGCGCCATTGTCGCGGCGGTCGAGACCCTTGAAAATCTCCCCGCTTGATCACAAACAAGCCGACCATACAGGAAAGGTGTGCCTTTAAAGTCTGCTCTTGTCTTTGGATCTTCTGATAAAGAGTCGATTGCAGCTTGCCCGGCAGATTCATGAAAAAGGAACGCATCATGAGCGATAAAACCGATTTTCAAGAAAGTAGTGGTAATGTTTTCGCGGACCTTGGACTGCCCAACCCGGATGAACCTTTGGTCAAGGCCCAGCTTGTCAGCAGGATCAATGACATTATCGATGAACTGGATCTCACTCAGAGCGAAGCCGCCAAACTGCTTGGCGTGGACCAGCCCAAGGTATCGGCCCTTGTACGTGGTCGGCTGGCTGGGTTTTCTCTGGAACGGCTGTTTGGATTTTTGAACGCCTTGAGTTGCAATGTCCAGATTGTCATCAAACGCAGGCCACAATCTCAGCCAGCCCATACCTTTGTAGCACCGGAAAAGAAACGTAAGACCATGGCACCGCCTGCCCGACACGACGAACGCCAAACACAACCCGCCATCAAATGAAAGGCCATCGTTGATTCACGTCTGGTCCACTGCTTCTTGAAGTCAGCGTCCCAGAAGCACATTGCCTGGAAGAGTTCGACCATGGTATACTTCCTCGAGAGGAGGAATACTAATGACGACCATCACGTTCAACACGCTTAAATTTGCCAATCGATTGAAAGATGTCGGTATGGACCCCCGGCATGCCGAAGCGCTGGCCGAGGCTCAATCCGAGGCCATGGAAGTCAACCTCAAAGACTTGGTGACGTGCGAATACCTTGACGCCAAACTGGCTGATTGCAAAGTGGACATCGTCAAGTGGATGTTTGGCATATCCGCCGGACAGGCGATGTTCATCATCGCCTTCCTCAAACTGTTCCCTTCGAATTAAAACCCTCGCGTTTTTCCAGGACAAAGACCCGCGCCTCAAGCAAGCAAAATTCCCGCGAAAATCACGCGGGAATTTTGCTTTATCTCCGGGAAGGGACTGCCAAACCCTTCCCGGAGTTGCAATTCAGAACTTTTCAAATTCATCATCCGAGGCCGAACCACCCCCCATGTCCAACGTCGCTCCATGACCGGAATCCCTGGCTTTCGCCGGGGCCGGCAGGGACTTCTTGGCAGGATGCGCTGCGGCAGGGCGACTCCGAGCGGCGGGTTTGGCAACCATTCCTCCCGTCGAAGACCCCTTGCGCACCACCGGTTTGGCCCGAACCGCCGTCTGACTGCCGCCGGTGTGGAAGAAGCCAATCGTTTGTTGCATGATTTCCGCCTGGGCCGACAACTCTTCCGCCGTCGCCGCCATCTCCTCCGACGCCCCGGCATTCTGCTGAATCACCTGGTCGAGCTGCTGAATGGCCAAGTTGATCTGATTGGCCCCCGAATTCATCTCCTGGCCGCTGGCGGCAATCTCGGCGATGAGTTCGTCGGTCTTCTGAATGTCGGGAACCAGTTGATTGATGATCGATCCCGCCTTTTCCGCCACCGAAACGCTGGAGGCGGACAATTGGGTAATCTCACCCGCCGACGACTGGCTGCGCTCGGCCAGCTTGCGCACCTCCGCCGCCACCACCGCAAACCCCTTGCCGTGTTCGCCCGCCCGCGCCGCCTCGATGGCGGCGTTGAGCGCCAACAGATTGGTCTGCCTGGCGATCTCCTCGATGACCCCGATCTTCTCGGCAATCTGCTTCATCGCCGTCACCGCCTCCTGCACCGCCTTGCCCCCCTCCTCGGCATCCTTGGCCGCCTTGGAGGCGATGGTCTTGGTGGTGGTGGCATTGTCGTTGTTCTGGGCAATGTTGGAAGCCATCTCCTCCATCGCCGAAGAGGTCTCCTCCACCGATGCCGCCTGCTCCGTCGCCCCCTGCGACATCTTGGAGGCACTGTCACTCAACTCCTGACTCCCCGCCGTCACACTGTCGGCGGAATTGCGCACATTTTCGACCACCTCGCGCAATTTGACCACCATGCCACGCAACGCCTCGGCCAATTGTCCCACCTCGTCCTGCTGGTTGATGGAAACACTCGCCGTCAAATCCCCATTGGCAATGGTCTTGGCAAAGGAAATCCCTTGAAGCAACGCATTGACGATCGCCTGGGTCAGGAAAAAGGCGATCACGATCCCCAAAACCACCGCCGCCAGACTGCCCGAGGCAATCATCGTCATCGCCGCGGACATCTCCTCCGTCATCTTCCTCTTCTGGTCCTCCACCGCACCATCGATCACCCCGTCGGCTTTCTTGCGCGTTTCGATCATCCGCGCCTCGGCGCTGGCCTGCCCCGCCAACGCCTTGACCACCCCATCGACTTCCTTCTTGTAGGTTTCGAGGGCGCCTATCACCTTCTTCACCTGATCGATGTTGGCCTGGTTCTTGAAAGTCGGCAATAGCTCATCGGCAATCTTTTTCGCCACGGCAATCCCGTCATACGTGCGTTGAATCTGTTTTTCATCCTTGCCGCGGGTGATCAAAATCTCCTTTTCACCGATGCGGGCATCACGAAAAGCACGCTGGATTCCAACCGCCTCCTCGATCTTTGTCTGCCGCTCTTTGAGCTTGTTCTGCACCTGTTGTGCATCCGCCGCCGCCAACCCCTCCTTCACTTTTGCCACTTCCTCTACAAACTGTTCAATCTGGTTCTTTTCCAACTGTCCCGCCTGCTCCCGCAACTCCGCCGCCGCCGTCCGAATCCGGCCAACCGCATCGACCACCCCCTTGTCCAGATCGATGAAGTCGGAAAACTCCTTGCTATAACCATCCGCCGCAGTGATCACGTCATCCATCTGTTTTTTGTTGAGCGGATCATGAAATTTATTGTCCCGGGAATCAGCCGCCTGCCGCCGGATCTCCTCCACCGCCTTCAGCCCCTCCTCCTTGTGCGAAGGGTTCTTGTCGGCGAGAAAATTTCGCTCCGCGCGCAACGCATCGGTGATCTGATCGATCAGATGGAACATGTCCCCGACATTGCCGACCCTCTTTTCGATCCCCGTCATGCTGTTCCAGCCGATAATCGCCACCACGACAGTCAGGAACAACACCAAGCCAAACCCAAGCCCGAGTTTATATCCCATCTTCAAATTCTTCATCGACACCCCTCCATCAATCAATTGATGTCAACCAAGATGACCATGGCTTGCAATAAAAACATCGTATTATTGACGAAACGCAAGAATTCGCTACCATGGCACACGCTTGTTCAACCGTGGATACGTTTTTTCAAAGCAAAGAAACAACATCCGTGTACCTATACAGAAAGAGTCGAAAAAAATCTATAAAATAAAGCGACTCAGGTCTTCATTCTCGGACAGGTCTTTTAATTGATGTCGCACATAATCGTCCGTGATGCTTAATTTTTCCCCGTGACGGTCCGGGGCGGTGAACGAAAGATCGTCGAGGAGTTTCTCCAGGACGGTATGCAGACGGCGGGCGCCAATGTTTTCGGTGGTTCCGTTGACATGGGCGGCGATTTCGGCGATGGCACGGATGGCTTCGGAAGTGAACTCCAGGGTGACCCCTTCCGTCGCCAGAAGGGCGGTATATTGCCGGGTCAGGGCATTTTCCGGCTCGGTCAGGATGCGGATGAACTCTTCCACCCCCAGGCTGTCCAGTTCCACCCGGATGGGCAGGCGTCCCTGGAGTTCCGGGAGCAGATCGGAAGGTTTGGCCAGTTGAAAGGCCCCCGAGGCGATGAACAGGATATGATCGGTCCGGACCATGCCATGTTTGGTGGAGACCGTGGTCCCCTCGACCAGTGGCAGAAGATCACGCTGCACCCCTTCCCGGGAGACATCCCCCCCCCGCATGTCGCTGCCGCGGCTGCACACCTTGTCCAGTTCGTCGAGGAAGACGATGCCCGACTGTTCCACCCGTTCCAGGGCCTCGCGACGGCAACGGTCGCGATCCACCAGTTTGGCGGCTTCCTCCTCGGTCAAAAGCGACAGCGCCTCCTTCACGGTGACCCTGCGGTTGCGTGACCGTCCGCCGCCGAGCAGACCGCCAAGCATTTCCTGGATATTGATCCCTTCCATTCCCTGGGGGGTGAACACCTCCAGGGTGGGGCCGTTTCGCGGCTCCTTGATCTCGATGTCGATTTCGCGTTCGTCCAGACGCCCCTCGCGCAACATTTTCCTGAATTTCTGCCGTGTCTGGGAATCATCGGTCGTGGTCCGTTTCGCGGAAGAATCATTGTCCTCGGTGGCGCCGAGCAGGGCCCCCAGGGGATTGGCGGGGACATTCTGGGATTTGGGTTGCGGCAGGAGAATATCGAGGATCCGCTCCTCGGCCATCTCTTCCGCCTGCCTGCGAATCCGCACCTTGAACCGTTCGGTCACCATCTTGATCGCCATGTCCATGAGATCGCGGATGATGGATTCGACATCGCGACCGACGTAGCCGACCTCGGTAAACTTGGTGGCCTCGACCTTGATGAAGGGGGCGTCGGAAAGTTTGGCCAGGCGGCGGGCGATTTCGGTCTTGCCGACTCCGGTGGGACCGATCATGAGGATATTTTTTGGATAAACCTCCTCGCGCATGACCGGGTCGAGTTGCTGCCGTCGCCAGCGGTTGCGCAGGGCGATGGCGACCGCTCTCTTGGCCTCGTCCTGGCCGATGATGTAACGATCGAGTTCCGAAACGGTTTCACGAGGGGTGAATTCGTCCATTTACAGCTCTTCGATGATAATGTTGTTGTTGGTGTAGATGCACAGTTTGGCGGCGATCCTCAGGGAAGTCTCGGTGATCTGCCGCGCCGGCATGGGGGTATGATCCAGGAGCGCCCGCGCCGCCGATTGGGCATAGGGACCACCCGAACCGATGGCGATCAGCCCGTCCTCCGGTTCCAGGACATCGCCGGTTCCCGAGACCAGCAGACTGACATGGCGATCGACCACCACCAGCATCGCCTCCAGACGGCGCAGCATCCGGTCGGTGCGCCAATCCTTGGCCAATTCCACCGCCGATCGGGTAAGATTGCCCCCGTGTTTGCTCAATTTTCCCTCGAACCGTTCGAACAGGGTGAAGGCGTCCGCCGTCGAGCCGGCGAAGCCCGCCAGAACCGATCCATCGGCCATGGTTCGAACTTTGCGTGCATTGGCCTTGACGACCAGGTTTCCCAGTGTAACCTGTCCATCGCCGCCCATGACCACCGACGATCCCCGTCGGACGGACAAGATTGTGGTCCCTTCGAACATGAACGATCCCTCCCCGAAGAATGCCGTCCCCGTATTTGCCGATGGTGCGTGCTTTGTCCGCAAAATGCAAGGCGGGATCCAACCATGGAACCATCAATGAACCGCTTCCTTCCCCCGCCCCTGCTCCATCTGAGTCCGCCCCACCCCTGCGGCTACCTGCGCCATTCCGCCTCCACCCTGTCCGTGGACGCCACCTGGCCCATGAACCCCTTCCTCTATGAATGGCTTCTGGAAAAGGGTTTTCGTCGCAGTGGTTCCCATGTCTATCGCCCCTGTTGCGCCGGATGCGCCGAATGTCTTCCGGTTCGTCTGCCGGCAGGCCGCTTCATCCCTCAGCGCAGCCTGAGACGGGTTTGGGAACGCAACAGGGATCTGTCGGTCACGTTTCATCCCGCCGGCTACACCGACGAACGTTTCCGGCTTTATCATCGCTACATTCAGGTTCGTCATGGCGATGGTTCCATGGCCGATCCTGGTCCGGAAGATTTTGCCGATTTTCTTTTGTCTCACTGGGGAATGACTCTTTTTATCGAATTTCGCCGCCATCATCGTCTTCTGGCGGTCGCCGTAACCGATCTTCTGCCCCGATCCCTGTCGGCGGTCTACACCTTTTTCGATCCCGATGAGCAGGCCCGGAGTCTTGGTTCTCTTGCCATTCTCCAGCAGATTCATCATGCTCGGGAACAAGAGCGCGACTGGCTCTATCTTGGATACTGGATCCAGAGTTGTCCGAAGATGGCCTACAAATCCCGGTTTCGTCCGATGGAATTCCTGTCCGGACAACACTGGCAACCCCTGACATAACATCGTTACTTGCCATTTTCCATTGACAATCCGACACGAACCCGCAATCGTATCGTCAACCAATAACGGCAATGCTGGTTTACCATAATCGATTCCAGTCCCTCCAACCATGTCCCATCCCCTCTACGACCACTTTCTCGCCGACCGTCAAGCCGTCCATCGACTGCGCCATCTGCGTCCGGTCGGTCCAAGCCATGCCGGAAAAACACGAATCGGCAATCGCGAACCACTCAATTTTTCCTCCAATAATTACATGGGACTGGCGGACCACCCCACACTCATCGCCCGCGCCCGGGAATACTGCACCCTCTGGGGCACCGGCGCCACCGCCTCGCGCCTGGTCTGCGGCAACATGGACCTGTTCGACCCCATCGAACGCAAACTCGCCGCCGGCAAAGGGTATGAGACAGCCCTGGTGTTCAATTCAGGCTTCCAGGCCAACAGCACCCTCCTGGCCGCCCTCCTCGATCCATCGGTACTCAAAAACCCACCACTGGTGTTCTCCGACCGCCTCAACCATGCCTCGATGCACCTGGGAATCAAGGCCGCCGGAATACGCCAAATCCGCTACCGCCACAACGACCTCAACCACCTGGAACACCTGCTCGTCAAACACCACGCCGCCCCGAACCCCAAATTCATCCTCTCGGAAACAGTCTTCAGCATGGACGGCGACCAGGCCGATGTCCCGGGACTCCTCGAACTCAAAGAAAGGCACCACGCCTTTCTCTATCTTGACGAGGCCCACGCCGTCGGTGTCCTCGGCAAGGACGGATTTGGCCTGGCGGCGGATTTTCCCGGACAGGCCGATCTGGTCATGGGAACCTTCAGCAAGGCACTCGGCGGCTTCGGCGCCTATGCGGTCTGTTCCTCGGCCCTGCGCGAATTCCTCGTCAATCACTGCGCCGGATTCATCTACGCCACCGCCCTCCCCCCCGCCGTCCTCGGAGCGATGGCGGCAGCGCTGGAACTTCTGCCCACCCTCGAACCGGAACGCCAACGCCTCCTGCGACACAGCCAGACCCTGCGCACCCGATTCAACGACCTGGGCCTGAACACCGGCGCCTCCTCGACCCAGATCATCCCCCTCATCCTCGGATCGGAAGAACAAACCCTGGCCCTCGCGCATCACCTGGAGGTCGAGGAAGACATCCTGGCCATCGCCGTCCGCCCCCCGACCGTCCCCGCCGGTTCCAGTCGCATCCGCCTCTCCCTGACCGCCGCCCATGACGACCCGGCCCTGGAACGGCTTGCCACGGCGATCGGTCGCTGGCGGGAGTCCACAAAGCCATGACACCACGGCCCAGACTGCTCTTCGTCCACGGTTGGGGCTTCGGTCCCGGCTTTTTCCGCCCCCTGATCCGCCTCCTGGACGATTGGCAAACCCTGCGTCTGGACCTTGGATTTTTCGGTACCCCCCGCCTCGACATCGAATCTTCCGGTCCCTGGATCGCCATCGGCCACTCGACAGGCTTTCTCTGGCTTCTGAAACACCTGGACACCCCCCCGCTGGAAACGAATTGCATCGGCCTGGTTTCCCTGATGGGGTTTTCCCGCTTCGTCCGCGGCCACGATTTTCCCCATGGCATCGATCACCGCATCCTGGACAAAATGACCGGAGAACTTGGCCGCGATGCCAACCGGGTTCTGGATCGGTTCATGGCCCTGGGGGGGGTCGATCGGCCCCTGGCGGGATTGCGCGCCGCGGGAAACACGGAACGGCTGGCCGAGGGACTCGACTGGCTGGCCTCCTGGGACGAACGCCGCACCCTGCAACGCTGGAACCGTCCCTGGCTCGCCCTCGCCTGCCGTGACGATGGCATCGTCACCCCCGCCATGACCACGGACTGCTTCGGCAACCTTCCCCGCCAACCCGAAGCCGGAGGGTTGCACTGGTTTGCCCAGGGGGGACATTTCCTTCCCCTCATCACCCAACCCGATCCGTTCGCCGCGGTCATCCGCCGTTTCGTCAACCACTGTCACGACGCCACCAAGACCCCCGCCACAGCCCGGGTCAAAAGCCCCATCCCCCCTGGACACGGAGACCTCCACCTCATCGACGCGAAACGACCCGTCCGCCAGGCCTTCGATCAAGCGCAAGACTACGAAAAGAACGCCACGGTGCAACAACGGGTCGCCGAACGCCTGGCCCATGGCTTCGACCTGTTCCGCCAGGAAAGAATGGACCGACCCGAAACCCGCACGCCACTCCATGGTTTGGAATTGGGATGCGGCACCGGCTTTCTCAGCCGGTTGTGGCGGCAACGACTGCCGGAAACCCACCTTCTCCTGACGGACATCGCCCCCGCCATGGTGGCTCGCGCCCGGGAAAACCTCCTTTCCGCCACCGCCACGGGTTCCATCCAGGCCGAAGACACCCCTTCCCCAAGGCCATTATTCGTTGTCATGGATGCGGAACGCCCCTGTCTGGACCGGTCGTTCGACCTGATCGCCGCTTCCATGGTCTTTCAATGGTTGCGCCACCCGGAAAAAAGCGTCCCGGCCCTTCTGAACCTTCTCGCTCCGGGAGGAAGGCTCCTCTTTGCCACCCTGGGACCCGATACCTTCGGCGAATGGCGAACCCTGTGTGCCACGATGAACATCCCCTGCGGCCTCCATGCCTACCCCGACAAAACGTTCTGGCACGACCTGGCCACCCGCTGGGGATTCGATTGCACACTTGTGGAAGAACGCCTCGAAGAACGCCATGCCTCGCCCCTGGCCTTTCTCAAACGGTTGAAGGCGATCGGCGCCCAGACGCCCATCCCCGGCCATGAACCCGCCCCGGTCGGAAAACTGCGTCCGCTTCTCCGCGGAGCGGAAGGCGCGGCCCATCCCTTTTACGTGACCCATCACCTCCTGTTCGGCACCTTCAGCCGCCACCAGAAAACCGCTCAACCCATTGCCACGGAAAGCCCGATCCCATGAATCCAACCATCATTTCCGAAGATTCCTTCATCGGATCCCTGACCCGGGATGCCCTCCAGGGAATCCTTCCCCCCCCCGAGTCGGCCCGGCGCATCCTGAACGATCCGACCCTGGAACTTCTGCCACTGCTTCAGGGGGCCTTCACGGTGCGGCGCCAGCATTTCGGTTTGGGGGTGCGGATCCATATTCTCAACAATGTCCAGAACGGCTATTGTCCCGAGGATTGCAACTACTGCGCCCAGGCGGCGAACAGCAAGGCGCCCATCGAGAAATACACCCTCAAGTCGGACGAGGAGATCCTTCAGGGGGCCAAGGCCTCCTTCGAAAGCGGCGCCTTCCGCTACTGCATCGTCCTTTCGGGACGGCAACCGGCGGCGGCACGGGTCGAACACATGGCGGGACTGGTCCGCCGCATCAAGGAATCCTGGCCCGTCGAGGTCTGCCTGTCCGCCGGATTTCTCGATGCCGCAACCGCCCGGGTCCTCAAACAGGCGGGCCTGAACCGCTACAACCACAACCTTAACACCGCCGAATCCCACTACGGCAGCATCTGCACCACCCATTCCTACCGCGAACGGGTCCAGACGCTCGAAGCGGCCCGGAGCGAAGGTTTGGAAATCTGTAGCGGCATCATCATCGGCATGGGAGAAAGCGACGCCGACATCGTGGAGGTCGCCATGAAACTCAGACAACTCGACGCCCGCTCGATCCCCGTCAACTTCTACGTTCACGTCCCCGGTTCCAAGATGGGCCAACGCCAGGATCTGACCCCCGAACGCTGCCTGCGGACCTTGGCACTGTTTCGTTTTCTCAATCCCGACGCCGAAATTCGCGCCGCCGGCGGTCGCGAGGCCAATCTGCGCTCCATGGAATCCCTCGCGCTGTTTCCCGCCAACTCCCTCTTCAGCGAAGGGTATCTCAACGTCGGCGGCCACGGAATCGACAAGACACGGAACATGATCGAGGACGCGGGCTTCTTCGTGGAACGGGTGGATGCCGATTGATCCAATCCCGAAAAAAAATTGCGCTTGGTTTTTTACCGCCACGGACGATATAAAAGGAAGAGTGGACCCTTTCCCATGAGGAGTACACCATGTCATCCCTGATCCGATCGATCGTGATGTCCATCCTGGCGGTGTCGATTGCCGGCTGTTCCGAATCCAGAGATGATTCGGTCAAGGAATCCCCGGTTTCCCTGGAATCGCTGGAGTCGGAAAAGGACGATACCCTGTCGCGGCTGAAGGAAACCCTGTTTTCCGGTCTTGAGGGCTTATCCCTGAGCGAAGACATTTTTCAGCATGAACCGGTCGCCGCCGACATCCTGAGACAGGAACTTCCCTCGGAAAAATTAAAAAAATACGACCGCGCACGCTTCGAGGAAAAAGCCCGCCTGATCCAGAAGAGCGCCGCCGAAGCGGGCGTCAAACTTCAATCGGGTTCCCCGATCGATACGAAAAGCATCCGGGACATGGGAACAAGGTTTGGCCTTTCCGAGGAGCGGATCGCCGAACTCGAAGCCCTTGCCCTTGCGCAAAAAGAAAAAACCAAACCCATCGACGGCATGCCCGAAACGTCACCCGCCACCATGGCACGGACCACCCCTCCCGCCAACCCGACACCCCCGTCCCCCCGTCCCCAAGGCCAATCCGCCGCATCCATCGCCCTCCCCTCGTTACCGGCCCCGCCATTCGTCACCACACCCGGACAGAACCATTCGACCGAAATGCGGGAAATCATCCGCCGTCGCGAGGAACGGTTGCGCGAAGCGCTGAAGGTCGATCCCAACCCATGATCCCATCCCCTTCAGGCTGTTTCGTCACCGGAACCGACACCGGAGTCGGCAAGAGCGTGGTTGCGGCATGGCTGGTTTCGCGGCTGCAGGCGGATTACTGGAAACCGATTCAATCGGGTCTGGAGGGGGAAAGCGATACCGGCATGATTCAAAGGTTGACCCGTTGCCAGGATCATCGGTTGCATCCACCCGTTTTTTCACTCACCCACCCCCTCTCTCCCCACGAGGCGGCACGCCGGGATGGACGCACCATCCATCTTGACGATTTTTCTCTTCCCCGAACCCCGTGTCCGCTGGTCGTCGAAGGAGCGGGCGGGTTGATGGTTCCGCTCAACGATCGGGAATTCATGATCGATCTGATCGTCCACCTGGGACTGCCGGTGATTCTTGTCACCCGGACCACCCTGGGGACCATCAACCACACCCTGCTCAGTCTTCAGGCACTCCGATTCAAGGGGGTTCCCCTTCTGGGAATCATCGCCAACGGCCCGGAAAATCCCGCCAATCTTGACGCCATCGCCACGTTTGGCAAGGTCGCCATCCTCGCCCATCTGCCGCCGCTGGAGCCTCTCGATGCCACGGCCCTCGCCCGGATCCCTTTTCGGATCCCCTTTGATCCCGGATCGTTTTCACGCCCCCATCCCTGATTTGCCGCCAAAGATTCATATGGCAATCGACCGCGGTCAATGTTAGGATTGCTGGCGAAAAGTGTTCTATTTTCAACAGGGGGAAAACCATGGGTCAGGACACACTGTTCGCGGAAATCGACCAACGTACCAACCTTGCCATGAGCAACGAATTCGAGATGCTCACCTTCACGCTGACCGACGACCAGACCTATGGTTTGAATGTGTTCAAGATCATCGAAATCATCGAAACCCCAAAACTGGTCACAAAGGTGCCGCAGTGTCATCCCAACATCAAAGGGGAGATCGATTTTCGGGGTCGTCCCATCACCCTCATCGACATCGGTGAATATCTTGGAATGGCGCCCATCGATCATGAGCGCAATTTAAGTTATGTCCTGGTCTGCGAATACAGCAACACAACCCAGGGATTGATGGTCAAACAGCCCAACACGTTGATCACCAAAAGCTGGGACGACATCATCAAGCCGGAAGGGGAGATCTATGAATCCAGTTGCCTGACCGCCATGACCTGGCATCAGGGACAACCGATTCAACTCCTTGATGTGGAAAAAATTCTGCACGACATCATCGGCATCGAGACCCGGATTTCCGATGCCGCGATCGCCCGGGTCAAGGAGCTTGACACCGGCAAACATCATATCCTTGCGGTAGACGATTCCAGTGCGGCGTGCATGTTGACGCGGCTGGTGTTGTCGCAGATGGGCATCGCCCACACCGTCGTCAACAGTGCCCCCAAGGCACTCGATCTGTTGCAACGTTCGCTCGATGCCCGTGGCAACAGCCCTTATACGTTGATCTTCACCGACATCGAAATGCCTGTCATGGATGGTTTCACCTTTACCCGGAAAGTCAAGGGAGATCCCAATCTGTCCAAGATTTTTCTTTCGGTTCACAGTTCCTTGAGCAACAAGTCCAACGAGGAAAAAGCGGCCAGCGCCGGGGCCAACGATTTCATTCCCAAGTTCACCCCGGACAACATATGCAATCTGGTCATCAGACAAATCGAAAAGGCGGAACAGGCACAAGTCGGGGGGAACGCAACGCAATGATCGTGGAAAGAAAATTTGGGTGTCTCATGACGCAACACGACCTGATCGAGCGCGACCGCCGCCACATCTGGCACCCCTTCACCCAGGAAGCCACCGCCCCCCGCCCCATCGCCATCGTTTCGGCCCAGGGAGCATGGCTCAACGGAGCGGACGGTCGCCGCTACATGGACCTGATCTCCTCCTGGTGGGTCAACATCCACGGCCATGCCCATCCTCACATCGCCACGGCCATCGCCCGTCAGGCACAAACCCTCGAACAGGTCATCTTCGCCGGCTTCACCCACGAACCGGCCATCAAACTCGCGCAACGTCTGTCGGAACTCCTCCCCAGGGAACTCTCCCGGGTCTTTTTCTCCGACAACGGCTCGACCGCGGTGGAAGTCGCCTTGAAAATGGCCATCCAACATCACGCCAACCAGGGCAGAAAACGCCAGCGCATCGCCACACTCCAGGGGGGATACCACGGCGATACCGTCGGAGCCATGTCGGTCGGCCACTCCTCGGGCTTCTTCGACGCCTTTTCGCGTTATCTGTTTCCGGTCGATGTCCTCCCCTTTCCCGAAACCTGGAACGGCAATACGGACGAGGACAAAACGGAAGAGGAAGCCTTGATGAAGGTGGATCACTACCTGGAAACCTGGGGCAGAGACCTGGCCGCCCTCATCGTCGAACCTCTCGTCCAGGGGGCCTCGGGAATGCGCATGTACCGCCCCCGTTTTCTTCAGGAATTGACCCGACGGGTGCGGCAGGCGGGTGGACTGATCATCTTCGATGAGGTCATGACCGGCTTCGGACGCACAGGTACCCTCTTCGCCTGCGAAAAAGGAGGGGTGGTCCCCGACATCATCGCCCTTTCCAAAGGGTTGACCGGAGGATTCATGCCCTTGGCCGTCACCGTGTGCCGGGAGGAAATCCACGATTCCTTTCTGGGAGAAACGTTCGACCGCGCCCTGGCCCACGGCCATTCGTTCACCGCCAATCCTCTGGGATGCGCCGCCGCCCTCGCCTCCCTGGAACTTTTCGCCACGGGCGAACCATTGCGCCATGGCGCCGCCCTGGAAGCCCACCACCGGGAACGATTGCACGAACTGTCCACCCATCCCCGAGTCGCCAAACCACGAGTCACCGGAATCATCGCCGCTCTGAACGTCAACCTGCCCGGCCAGGAAGGCTATTCCGCCGCCGTCGGTCAACGATTGAAACAATTTTTCCTCGACCGGGGCTTCCTCATCCGCCCCCTCGGCCCGGTAATCTATCTCCTCCCGCCGCTCTGTCTGACACGGTCGGAACTCGATGCCGCCTGGGATGTCATCACGGATGCCGTCAATGCCCTCTGACCCGGCTCACGGACACCCACTTTTTTTATGGCTTCCACACCCCCGGCAATGGCAAACTGAAAGAAGTACCCGTTTTTCATCAAGCGAGAGTGGCGGAATTGGCAGACGCCCTGGACTTAGGATCCAGTGCCTTCGGGCGTGGGGGTTCAAATCCCCCCTTTCGCACCATGTTTTTTTCAAATTCTTCCTCCTTCGCTCTTCACCGGACTGACAAAAACATGAAAGCTGGCGCGGCTCTACCCATCAATCCGGTTCGGGTGAGCCAGTAAAACTTTTCACTCATGATGATTTGCCTGGAACTATAACCTGAAATGGTTATAATGTTAACCGTGCGCTACACGATCACCATCCGCCGTGAGGCCAAACGAAAACTTCAAAGCCTGCACGCAAAAGACCGGCTCAGGATTACCAGCAAAATTATGGAACTGGGACTGGATCCGGATGATCCATCACTTGATGTCAAACCATTGATCGGCAGCCATCTGTGGCGGCTACGAGTTGGAGGGTGGCGGATCATTTATGATCGACAGGATGCCATCAAGATCATAGCGGTGGAACGCATCCGATCCCGAGGGGATGCTTACAAATGAACATACAGATCATCAAAGGGCAGGATGGCCAGGACGAATACGTTCTTCTGCCTGTAAAAATTTTCAAGGCCCTCCGTGAACAAATCGAGGAAGAAGTCTCACGCCTGGATATCGAGACCAGGCGGGATGAGGACTACGAACCTTTTCGGCCAGAGGATTATATTCGGAATCCTGTTGCGTTGGCACGCATGAAAGCGGGTATCAAACAGGTTGAACTGGCGCGACAAATGGGCGTCTCGCAGGCCTACGTCAGCAAACTTGAGCATTCGGAAGACGTCTCCGAGAATGCCTTGGAACATGTCCGTCGTGTACTTGAAATCGGACCTTTGGAAAGCGTGGGCAATCACGAACCTCAGATTGAAACCTCGACCAACGTGATGTCATCATCCTGAACCTTGGCCCCGGAATGGGCCTCAAGCCGCTGCAACACCCCCTCCAACGGCCCCTCTTCGCCCGCCGTGGCCAGAAAATCGGCCAAACGCTCCGAACCAAACATCTCGCCATCCATGCCCCGGGTTTCGGTAATACCGTCGGAATAAAGGTACCACCGATCACCCGGCAGCAACGCCCGGGTGACCCGAGACTCCGCCATGTTCAAAGATGTCGTCACCCCCAGAGGCGGCATCGTCGAAGGAAAACTCTCGATAAGCCGCCCCCGACGCATCCAGAACGCCTCGGGAATGGCGGCATTCCATAGATCGATACGGTCCCTCCCCGGGGAAATCTCCAACAGAATCGCCGCGAAAAAAATACCGGTGGGAAGGCGGGCATGAAGCTGCACGTTGATCTCGTGCAAAATCGCCTCCCCCGAAACATTCCGCTGCGCCTGCTGGTGAAGAATGTAGGTCACCAGGGGACCGCCAATGGCCGCCGGAAGCCCGTGACCGGTAAAATCACCCAAAAGGACCAACTGACGTCCTTCCGGAGTCAGGGTGGACAACAATACATCCCCGGCGGTCTGCTCCACCGGCGCAATCAGATGCCGCAAATGACGCTCATCCAATACATCGGCACCACGCATCTTTAAAATGATGCTTTCAATCAACTGTCGTTCGTACATCAGTTTCTGATTGTTTTTTTTCAACGCCCGGGTCACCGAACGCAATTGAAGATGCGTTTTGATGCGCGCCTGGACAATCGGAATGCTGAAGGGTTTGGTGATGTAATCCACCGCCCCCAATCGCAACCCTTCGATCTCGTCCGACTCCTCCGAACGCGCCGTGACGAAGATGACCGGAATGTCCGCCGTCTCCCTGTTTTCCTTCAACCTCCGGCATACCTCGTAGCCATCCATGCCGGGCATCATGATGTCCAGAAGCACCAGATCGGGATACGGTGGAATCGATGCCGCCTTCAAGGCAACCTGACCATTGGGGGCGGGACGAACCGTGTACTCGTGAATCAATGCCCCCTTGAGGACATCGATGTTTTCGGGGGTATCATCCACCACAAGAATGATGGGACGCCGCCCCTTGTCGCGCGTCATGGGATTTTTTTTCGATGGTTCATGATGGAAACAATCGATTCATTCAAACCCAACTCCGAAAATACGGTCCGCTGGACCGACAAACACGAGAACGGATAATGCTCGATTCATGCCAACTGTTCACAAACCATGGGAACATATGAAGAGCCATCAATCCCGATCGATCGGATCCGGCCCTGGAAGAATCATGAACATACGTGGGAAGAAACAAGGAGTGCGCAGCGCATGCCACGCCAGAAGCGTTCCCCCTGGCGCTGCCGGGAAGGGGCGCACCCTTCCCGGTCCCATCTTTACGATATTTTTTTCCCAGGCTCAGACGGTGCCGAGGAGTTGCAGAAGAAGCTTCGGTTGCAGATTGGCCTGGGCCAAAACCGAAATACCCGCCTGCTTGATGATCGTGTTCCGGGTCATCTCGGCGGTTTCCTTGGCAATGTTGGCATCCATGATGTTGGACCGCGCCGTGGTGTAGCTGTCGGAAAGGGATTGAATCTGACTGGCGATCGACTCGAAACGGTTTTGCGCCGCGCCGATGGTGGCGCGGATGGAGGAAATGCTGTCCAGGGCGCTGTCGATGAGAAGGATGGTCCGGCTCGCCTTGGTAACGGTGCTGACCGCGGCGGAATTACCCGCGACACCCAGGCCGACCTTGTTGGTACTGGCTGCGGCAAAAGTGATTTCGACCGTGTTGCCGGCATCGGCGCCAATGTGAAAATCCATGGCGGTGAACGAACCCGCCAGCAACCTGAGACCGTTGAACTTGACCTCGGTGGCGATGCGATCGATTTCGGAAATCATGGCATTCACTTCGGTCTGAAGGGTCTGCCGATCGGAGCTGGATTTGGTCCCCCCCTTGGCCTCGACGGCCAGTTCGCGAATGCGCTGCATGGCGTTGACGGTCTCGACCAGGGCATCGTCGGCGACCTGGGACAGGGAAATGCCATCATTGGCGTTCTGGGCCGCCTTGCCCAATCCCTGAATCTTGGCGGTGAGTCGGGTGGCAAGCCCGAGGCTTCCCGCGTCATCCTTGGCGGAATTGACGCGGAGCCCTGTCGCCAGACGGAGAAACGTCTGCCCCAGGGCGTCGTTGGTCTGTCCTACTTTGCGCTGCACCGAAAGGGCAACGATATTTGATGCAATGGTCAATGGCATGGGCGGGTCCTCTCTCGACAGTTTACACCGGAGGTCGGGACGCACGACAACACGGGGGAAATCTGGTTGATTTCATCAATCAAACCGATGTCTCATGCCGCAACAGGTTTGCTCTCGCATCTACCATTAAAGATACCGTCGATTCACAAGTCAAGGCACTTTTTGTCCTTGTCCGAAAAAATCAACCAACTTCTGGTCATCATGGTTGATTTTATTGGCGGTTGGTTGATTTTCACCTTGTTCCCGCCCCGACCGGGGTCGGGATCGTTGATTTTTTCCTCATGTTCCACCGTTGGGGTGTCGATACGGTTCACAGGACGCCATGCCCGACGGGTTTGTTCTCTCGCACGACAACAACCGGTTCACCAAAGGGCATTACGGACAATTCATGGTTTTCCGTCACATCGGGAGAGGAGGCCATTGGATGGCATAAAAGCGGCCTGGTTTTTGCTGGATGGCGAACGTGGCATGGATGGAATTGCGGATCTTTATTTCCTTTCCGTTCAGACGACAATCCTGTATCCATGGATCAGGAGAAAAGGCTTCACGGTGCGGAAGGTTTCCTGGATGTCCCAGTTCAATCCATCGGCAACGGTAACGACCGCGTGATCATGTCCATTCCGAATCCATCCCGCATCCCGTGGCGGATCGTTGGTTTTCTGACGGTCGGAGGATTGAGCGCCGGGGCAACAGCTCTGGCCGCACCCCTGGATGAACTGCTCTCGGTACAGCAGGAAAAGCGCCCGTTTCATGGCGAGGTCGAGGCGGGATGGGACGGGATGAACGAATACCTCGATGTTTTCAGTGTCCGTGAAGAAGACCCACGCGGCAAGGACATCGGCGATCTTTCGGGCTATCACCTGCGTGGCGGCCTGGCGCTGGACCGAAGGCTCTGGTCCGACGCAAGCTACTGGGACCGAACGGTCAAAACACCCTTCGACAAGGGGGACAACAACACCTATCAGGCGGGAATTCAGTATCAAGTCACCGACAACAAGGAACGGATGCCCGCCATCTCCCTGAGACTTTCGGGTTGGGGCAACAGTTCAAGCCAGGTGGTCAAGGGATCCGCGACACCCATCTATGGCACAGGGTTCGCTACCGATTCCATCGTCATCAAAAAACCGAGCGATCGGCAATTCCAGGGTGATGTCATCGCCTCCTGGGCCCTGACTCCGTCCACCTCGCTGTCCCTGTTCGCCAGTCATGGCATCAGCGAAGTCAAGGTCGGAGACATCTTCGCCTCCTTTGGCGACTGCAACTACAAAATCGATCGCATCCTGCAACCCGATGAAATCAATGGTGGTTGGGATTCGGCAGTCAGCGGTCGGGCGGTCGATGTTTCCAATCCCAACTGCGGCATCACCTCGTTCATCATCCCCATGTCCTCCTACGGCGCCCCGGAACTGCCTCCCGGCATGTATGTCAGCTACGACGCCACCTATCTGCAACTGGGCGGCATGCCCCAGTGGCATAACGACGACTGGCGCATCCGCCTGGGATACCGGTTTCAAAAATGGGACCGCGGCGACCTGGATGACAGCATCGCACTCCTGCAACACGTCGATAAAACCATCTACGACACCAATCACCACATCACCGGTGAAGTCAGTTACAAACTCCACCCGCATGTCGCCGCCTTCGCCCGGTCGCAATACATGACCAACCAGTTCCTGGGCGATGTCCCCTACGCCTACAATCTTTTCAGCTCCCACAGATTCGAAAAACCTTACGGATACCTCTCTTTCGGGCTTTCAACCGGTTTCTGACCGAAATCAAGCCCTCCATGTTCAGAAAATCAGATCGATCTTTTCGAGTTCCCCCTCGATACGACGCCGTTCGGGACGGGTGAAAAACCATCCCATCACGGCACGCACAACCCTTTTTCCCACATCCGACCAATGGAAAAAATGCGACATGTCTCGTCTCCCGACCATCCTCACCCAGGCACTCCTGGCACGTTGATCTTCGCCGGGCCACCTTTGCCGGGCAGAAATTTCTCGAAATCGATTCACTTTGCCTGAAAAATGACCACTTGCACGAAATTTGGGCCAGGTCCCCCGTTATTCATGGCTCCATGTCATTGAAACGCAATTTTCGCGCCATGCTCCTGCCATCATCAGGGGAACGTCATGGTGGAAGCACCGGGCAGTCATGTCGTAACTATTCAGATCCCTCTCTGGATTCGGAATTATTGAAAGAAAAAAGGTAACTGCCCAGATACCCTCTTGGTTCAATTATTGAAAGAAAAAAGGGGTCTGAACGGTTACGTCATGTCAAGGCGCCGAGAAGAATAACTTTTTCATGAATGAACTCCCCATGATGCCTGCAACTCCGGCCATCACGATAAGCAGATCGAAGGGCATTCGATAGGTCGCTGTGGGATAGAGCGAGGATGAAATCATAATGACCGTCAAAGCGGGAAAGAGCAGCAGGAGAATCAGGCGGACTTCCTTGCGGTGGCATTGGGTCACCAATCCCAGACCCGCCAGAAGAAAAAAACCCATCGGCGGAACAATGGTGATCATGAAATGACTGATGAGAAGACTTGCCGTGTAATGACCCGTTCCAGACCGTAGAAAATGAGGGTACGATTGTACCAATTGTTCATATGATGGAAGATGGGCAGGATTGGGATGTCTTTGTTGCCACCGTTTTTTTTGATCCCGCTCAAGCTCATCGAACAGGCGGAGTCCTTCGGGCATCGAGTTGAATCCTATTGGAACGTCGGCATGGTCCCCGGGAGGGAACGAAAGATTCGATGGCGACATGACAGGAGGGGTCTGTTCCGTCCGGGGATTGAGTTCCAGGGAGTGATAATGGTTCAGGATGAAATAAAGCCGTTTCAGCCAGGCGCCCGTGAGTTCCAGAAAATGGTGTTGGATGGTTTCAAGGCTGGCGCTACGGACGGTTCCGGGGGCGTAGTAGCTGTCGATCAGCAGCATGTCGTTGAACATGTTGCGGCCATGTCTGGCAAAAAAAGTTTCGGCATTCATGCCAAGATCGACATAGGGTGGCTTGTTCATCAACTCCCGATCAATCAATTCAAACAGTCTGGCCGAGGCAGGACCGTTTTGTGGATGAAACTTCCCTGTGGTGAAAAGAAAAAATCCGGGAATGAGATCCTTGCCCGCGGCAACTCCAAAAATACCATGACGGGTGTAATTGTATGAAGAATAGCCAATCATTCCCGTGGCAAACACGGCAAAAAAGGCCAGGGCGTATTGCAGATTGCGACGGTTGAAACCATGACAGAGGACGGGCATGAGGCCAAACAAAATGAAGGGAAGATTGGATGGGCGGATGAGTACCAGAAGAAAAGCGGCACAACCAAGAAGCAGATGGGTTGACAGAAGATTGCGTGTATACCATCGAACGGCCAAGGCAGCAAAACAGGCCACGCCCAGGGCCGACAGATTGTCGCTGGCCAGTTGGTGAAACAGAACATTGACCTGGAAATGCAACACGATCAACACAGTCACGATTCGTGCGGCAAGCACGCCCAGGATGGTTGCCGCATAATAGGCGCTGATCAGGTAAACCAGGTGCAGCAGCAGCAGGGAAACATGAAACAGGGTGGGACTCAGACCCGAAAGCACGCCGACGATCTGGGAAGAAAGTATGACACGGAAAAAAGTTGCACCAGGGTTGATATCGTAATAGGCTGCCAAGTAGGAAATGGCATCCGCGCCGCCTGATGGATGGATTCCCAGAGAAACCAGAAAAAATAAGAAAATATCGGCAATCAGCATGATTGACAGGAACTGTCGGTCATCCTTCAATGTCTTGAAAAAATCCGATGTTTTTTGGTACGGCGATGGAGTCGGACACGCCGGGACTGGAAGGGTGATGGATTCCATGGTTGTGGTCATTGCTCTTTAGAAAAAATGTTGAAAGAATCTAACTTTGGACCTCCCGACCCTGAATCCGGAAAGTATGGGTTGGGTTGAAGGCTGCGTCAACGGAAGTCTCAGAAAAAAGATGATCCCTGGATCGGGATGTCCCGAAATTTTTTCGATGGAGCAGGAGCGTGCCCTGACGTGCCAATGAATATTGTTCTCTATTATCCACGGCTCGGCATGACAGGTTCGCTGGTGACCCATTTGCCGTTGAGCCTGCTCTATGCCGGTATCGGCGCCCTTCAGGAACAGTTTGAACTGCGTATCGTCGATGCCCGATTGAACCCCAGGCACTGGCAGGAACTTGTGGCATCGAAGATCGATGCCGAAACGATCATGGTCGGCGTCAGTGTCATGAGTGGAACACCAATCATCAATGCCGTCGAGGTTTCACGCTGGTGCAAAAGCCATATTCCGCAAGTCTCGGTGGTATGGGGTGGTCCGCATGCCACGTTCAATGGTCGTGAAATACTCTTGGAAGAACCCGCGGTCGATTTTACCATTTCCGGCTATGGTTCCCAGCCTTTGGCCGATCTGTGCAAATATTTACGCCGGGATTCCGATGCCAAGGCGTTGGTGGAAATATCCGGTTTGAATTATCGTGATGGAGGGGAAATCCGGGTCGTTCCTCCGGAGAACAAATTTGAATGGACCGATTATCGTTTGATTCCTTACGACCTGATCGAAAATGACCTCGGTCGGTATGGCCAGTTCAACAATGCTGAACGTGTTTTCTCGATGTATAGCGCCATGGGGTGTCCTTATCAATGTACATTTTGTTCATCGCCTGCGCAATACAAAGGAATACGGCGTAAATACGAAATCTATCCCCATGAAGATGTTGTAGATCATATTGAATTGGTTCAACAACGTTATGGTGCGACCTATATCTATTTCATCGATGATGATTCGTTTGTCCGTCTGTCCCATGTCGAGAAAATCATTGATGAAATCCAGCGGCGCAACCTTGGGGTCAAACTTGGATTTCGTGGGGCGCGTATCAATGAAATCAAGAAGATGAGTGATGAATTCCTGCAAAAACTGATCGCGGTGGGAACCGATATCATGCACATCGGCGCGGAATCGGGTTCACAACGAACATTGGATCTGATCAAAAAAAATTGTACCGTGGAAGACATCATCGAGGTCAATCGCAAGCTGGCGCGGCATTCCAATCTCAAGAGCGGCTACAATTGGATCATGGGATTGCCGGGGGAAACCATCGAGGATGCACATGCCACCCGCAAACTGATGTTGCGTATCGTCGAAGATAATCCTTCCGCCATGATTTTTCCGCCCAATCTGTTTCGACCGCTGCCGCATACGGAACTCCATACGTTGGCGATACAGCATGGTTATCGACCTCCAGTCCGGTCCCAGGATTGGGCAGAAGTGGAAAACAGCGTGGAGGCCAAGCAGTCGGATCGACTCCCATGGTGTTCACCGGCCATGATCCGACAGATTGAAATGCTGCAAATTTGCAGCAACTTCATCGATAATAAAATTTTCAGGATCGATCTGGGGAATACGTTTAAATTTCGCACGTTGCGTTTCCTGGCGCGAATCTATACACCATTGGCCAGGTTGCGCATGCGAACCGGTTTTTCGGGGCTGTTGTTTGAAAAAACGTTGTTGCGCGTGTTGTCCAGACTGGGATGGGGGTAGAGAGTCTGTTTCCCGGCTGGCGAGAAGGCTTCGTTTTGCAGACGTCGCACTTTGGAATGATGGTCTCCACATGGCAGAATTGAATCTCCGTCACGACGAACGTTCCGAATGGCACCAACAATGGTCCATGTTTCAGGACGATGAGGTGTTTTTGTTTCTGGATTGGATCCAACCAGCAACCCTGGAAGATTTTCGTGACCAGGAGGTCCTGGAAGGGGGATGCGGCGGGGGACAGCATACGCGGATGATGGCATCGGTTGCCCGGTCGGTGACGGCGGTGGATCTGAATACGACCGATTTGGCCGAAGAATACAATCGGGGAACCAAAAACATCACGTTCGTCGCGGACGACCTGGCAACCATGCGACTGGGACGGCAGTTCGATGTGGTGGTGTGTATCGGTGTCATCCACCATACCGATGATCCTGATCGGACCTTCGACAATCTTTATGCCCATTTGAAACCCGGTGGCCGAATGGTGGTCTGGACCTACAGTGCCGAAGGCAACTTCCTGGTCCGATGGGGGGTGGAACCCTTGCGCAAATGGTTCTTTCGCTTTCTTCCACGGTCATGGTTGCGCTGGTTGTCTCAAGGGGTGACAGCTGTATTGTATCTGCCAGTCCATACAATTTATCGATTTTCCATGTTCAAGGGTTTGCCCTACTATGAATATTTCATCAATTTCAGAAAACTTTCGTTTGAGAGAAACACGCTAAACGTGTTTGACAAACTCAACGCACCCCAAACCCGGTTCACAACACGGGCAACTTGCGACCGTTGGTTCAGTGCGACACGGTTTGAACCCGATTCCATCTCCATTCGTCCCTATCGCGGAGTCAGCTATTCCCTGGTCGGCATCAAGCGCCTGTCAAACCCGACCTGAACGTCATGGACTCGCAACCCATGGCGATCGTGACAACCCATGGATCTCAGGATTTTTCTACAATGAAGATCGTCTTTCCATACACCGGTGCGGAAAACATGGGCATCGGGTTCTTGAGTGCCGTATTGCGTCGTCATGGGTATGAAACCCAGCTCGCCTTCGAACCTTCCCTGTTTGACGATACCAAATTTCTCCATATCCCGGCGATCCCAAAACTCCTTAACTATAATCAACGATTTGCCGATTATCTCGTCTCCTTGAAACCGGACGTGTTGGCGTTTTCGGTCTTCACGATGAACTATGCCTGGGCCCTGGAAATCGCCGCCAGGGTCAAGGAAAAGATGGATGTGGTGACGGTATTTGGCGGAGTTCATGTCCAGGCGTTGCCGGAACGAGTTTTGATCCATCCACAGGTTGACTTCATCATTCTTGGAGAGGGGGAATATCCGTTACTGGAACTGGTCCAATCCTTGGAGCGGGATGGAGCGGTCGATCGTTCGATCTTGAATCTGGGTTATGTGAAGGATGGAGTGAACATAATCAATCCGGTTCGTCCCCTTGAAGAAGATCTGGATACATTGCCTTATTCCGATCGGGAAATTTTTGAACATTGCGAGGACTATGGTGATAGTATTCTGTACATGTGCGGACGCGGGTGCGGCTTCCATTGCACCTTCTGCGCCAACCAAAGCAAGCGTAGCGTGTTCCCGAACAAAAAAAAATGGGTACGGATGCAAAGTGTGGATCGCTCCTTGGAAGAATTGCGCCATTTGCGGGATACCTACCACCCCAAATCCTTTTTGATCATCGACGATGTCTTTGTTTTGAACAAAAAATGGATGCGTGAATTCTGTGAACGGTATCCCGATGAAGTGGGGGTTCCCTTTCAGGTGACTGGTTATCCGAGCGTTTTGAAGGAAGAAGATATTCGTATCCTGAAACAGGCGGGATGCTTCTATATCCAGGTCGGGATCCAATCATTGAATCCCGATAACAGAAGAAAGATCTTGAAACGCTACGAAACAAATGAACATTTGGCCGATTGCATCAAATGGTGTCGCAACGAAGGGATGGGGATCAGCGTCGATTACATTTTTTTCCCCTGGGAAGCCAATGAAAAAGACCAACTGGCAGCGGCCCGTTTTTTCCTGGAACATACCCCGACACGCCTGGCCAATTTCTATCTGACCTATCTTCCAGGCACCGAAATCATCCAATATGCCTTGGAACATGGCTATCTGGAAGAATCGGGATTGCGGAATATCGAAATGGGAGTCAATGCCCACTATCATGCGGGAGGTGAATTTCAGTCCCAGAAGCAAACGATGAAATTGTTGAATAATTTTTATGTGTTTTTCATTTTGATCATCATGTTTCCCAGGTCCGTGGGACAGTTTTTGTTCAGAATTCGTGCCTATCGTTATGCCCGTTTCCTCCCAAAAACATTAATACTTATATTAAAGGAAATAATTATTCCTTTATTTTCCATGGCGTCGATCGAGACCCCAAACTTTAAAAAATATGTTAAGTATTATTGGTTGCACCTGCCAACGGCATTGTTTGGCATCTATAAAGGAAAAAAGGGGATCCCTTATGATCGCAGGTCACGCAGCACTTGAAGATCCTCCTTTTTTTGTAACTGCCCAGGTACCCTCTGGGTTCAATTATTGAAAGAAAAAAGGGGTCTAATGGTATGGTCCGCCCCGTTCCCAACGGCCTCGAAATGGGCCAAGATGGAG
>JADGCV010000044.1 GCA_015228815.1 Magnetococcales bacterium
AAGGCGCGCGCCTGCGCGGTTTCTCGCAAAAACCACGCGAGAAACCGCTTCGGGTGAAATGGCGCGTGAAAAACAAAGTCAAAAACAAAGTCAAAACCCTGGGGGCAATCCCCCAGACCCCTTTTTTCTTTTAATAATTATTTTTTATGGGGACACATCCTACAGATCAAGGTGCGGGCTCGATTTTGTCGCCTCTCCGACCTTGAAGAAAGCGATCGTCTCCTCCAGATTCTGGGCATGCTGGGCCAACTGGGATGCGGCGGAGGAAAGCTGTTCCGAGGCGGCGGCATTTTGTTGGATGACGGTGTCGAGTTGCTGAATGGCCTGATTGATCTGGTCCGCTCCCTGGTTTTGCTCGCGACTGGATGAGGCGATTTCCTGGACCAGTTGCGCCGTCTTCTGAATGTCGGGAACGAGTTTGGCCAACATGGTCCCCGCCCGTTCGGCCACTTCGACACTCGATGCCGACAGAGTCCCGATCTCCCCGGCGGCTGTCTGGCTTCGTTCGGCCAGTTTGCGCACCTCGGCGGCCACCACGGCAAACCCTTTGCCATGTTCTCCCGCCCGTGCCGCCTCGATGGCGGCGTTCAGGGCCAACAGATTGGTCTGGCGGGCGATTTCCTCGATGATACCGATCTTCTGGGCGATCTCCTTCATGGCCGTGACTGCCTGACGTACCGCATCGCCACTGACATCGGCATCCTTGGCCGCCTGTCGGGCAAGTTCCTCGGTGGTGATGGCGTTTTCGGTGTTTTGTTGAATGTTGGCGGTCATCTGTTCGACGGCGGCGGAGGTTTCCTCGACCGATGCGGCTTGTTCCGTGGCCCCCTCGGAGACCGAAAGGGCATTGTCGCTGACATTCTGGCTGCCACTGGTCAGTTCACCTCCCACCGATTGGACGCAGGAGATGGTTTTCGTCAGGTTGGCAACCATGCTGGCCATCGCCCCATAGATGCCTCTGGGCGGGGTGGAGGTGTCGAAATGGATCGTCAGATCACCTTGAGATACCCGTGCGGCAATCTCCATCACCGCCGCCGGTTCTCCACCCAATTGCCCCAGAATATCCCGGGAGAAAATGATTCCGAGGAATACCGCGACGATGCTGATGGACAACGTGACGATCGCGTAACCCCAGAACCCCTTCTGGGCATCCTCCTTGAGTTCACTGGTGCGCAGCGCAAGATCGGCGGATAGGCGGTCTTCGACCTCCTTGAGAATGTCGATTTTTGCCGTGATCGTCTTGAACCAGGTGGTCGGGTCGATGCCGAACTGGCCGGGCGTCGTTTGGGTGATCAGCTTGTCGATGGCGGCGAAGGCGGGAGCGGAATCGACGGCAACGGCCCGATCCAGGGCCTCGATCGTGATATTTTCCTGGAGCATGGACGGCACCTTTCCGAGCCGCGAGGACATCTGTTCCACGACCTCCCGCACGGTACCGAGGAGTTGTTTCTCTTCGTCGCTACAGTCGGGAAGGGCCAGATAGCCGTCGATCGATCGAACGGCCTCGCTCAAGGTCGTTGTCAATGCCGGGACCGTCCGGGGGTCGCGATGGACCGTCAAATTCTTCAAATGGTGAACCGCGCCGCCGTATCCCAGGGAGTTGAGCATGTTGGTGAGAAAAAACGTCTTCTGCGAGGCGATGCCCTTGGCAAAGGCGATCTCTCGCATTTTCAGGACCTCCGCCGTGACGGTGGATTCAAGTTTCTGTTTGAAGAAGGCGTTTTGTTCGGCGGGGGCGAAGGAGGAAAACAGGCGGAAATAGGTATCCTGTTCGGTCACCAGGGTGCTGAATTTGCGAAACATCCCCGGCCCGAACGAATTGCGCGCGAAGGTATTGGACAATACCGCCCGCTCGATTCCGGCACGTTCCTTGCCGAGGAGAAAATTGACATAAGCCGTCGCCATGGCGGAAAGATCCCCGACCGCCAGTTTGGACATTTCCCCAATGGCATCGATGAAGCGGCCATTCATTCGGGTGTAATATCCGATCGCCTCGTCGGAGGGAATGTTCAGGCCATCGACCCGGCGGCGAATGTCACCCAGACCGTCGAGAAGCCCCACCCCTTCGGCGAGAACGGCGGCAAAGTCCTTGCCCAGGGTTCGAGGATCGAGGGTTTTCAGGGTTTCGCGGACCAGATCACTCTTTTTCGTGGTCTCCTCGCGCTGCGTTGGAAGCTCGGACTTGAATTTTTCTCCCTTGCTGCCGAGAAATCCGGCGGTCATTCCCCGTTCCTTCTGCGCCTCGTGGACCAGGGCGCCAAGACGCACTGCCAGAGCAGTCAATTGTTCCATGTCCTTCATTTTTGAAAGCACTTTTTGTTTCTCCGCAACCCCCAGCCATCCGAACAGGAGCAATCCGGCGAGCGGAAACAGGAGCATGAGGATGAATCGGGTTTTCAGTCGAGGATTGCCAAGGAAGGACATGGAATGCTCCTTGCGACGATGAAATGAATTTATTTGTGTTCGGGACCATAATTATTGATAACGGGCCGATCGTTCAAAATTTCGCATCCAACCCGATGTTGAAAGGATAACTCATTTGGAAAAGAAAGTCGTCCAATTTTAATGCGTGATCAACAAATGCTGAAAAATATGCTGATACCTTTGATCTTGGTGCTAATTTTGCATGAATCGTCAAGGGATTATTGTCCGATGGTTTCGTTTTTCTGTTCAGTCCGAGGGGCGCGGTGAACCAACGCTGCACGATGCATTGAAGGGGTACCTGGTGAAACGAGTCGCGACGAACCGGCTGTTGGCAGTCATGATCTTTCTGGCCCTGGTGACGTGGGTGGAACCGGCCCTGGCCATTCTGCAACATGGCCATTATTGCGGCGTGGACAACAATCAATGGGACAAGAGGCCGATCTCGGCGATGGATGCGGCATGCCGGAACCATGACTTGTGCTATCTGCGCCCGGGAGGGATGGGGGCTTGTGTCTGTGACCGGATGTTGATCGAAGACGCCCGGAACATCATCACCTATTGTCAGGAGGTCGATCATCCATCCTTCCTGCCATGCGCCAAGGGGTTTGCGCACATGGTGGTCATGGGATTCGCCCTCAAGCCGTGCCAAAACAATCAACGCATCGCTCCTGGGGGGCATGATGGCTGGTTCTGGCCCCTGGGGCAGGGGGTGTTCGGCCCTTAGGTTCTGGGTTGTGTGGCGCGTGGTGTTCATGGATCCAAAGGGGACGCAATCCTCGAAGGGCGTCATGACCAGGCCCACCAGGGGGATGATCCCCCTGGATCGGCATGGGTTGGTTTGTCGTGACGTGGATGGGCCATTTTGATGTCGGCAAGGGACCTGCGGGCGAATCGACCACCGGGGATCATTGGGCGTAAAATCCGCCATAATAGGGGCGAACGGTTGGTGTTGCGACGACAAACGGCGGTCGGGCAATCGCGACCGGGGCGGCGACGGGGGCTACCGGAACGGCCACCGGATGGGGATGCACCACCGGATGCGGGTCGAGCCCGAGAACGTAGAAAATCGGTACCGTGACCAGACGGGACGTGGCCAGCACGATGTCGGCGACGGCGGCGGTCCCTTCCACGGTCGCAGTCACCAGATCATGGGCCCTGGCCTGATGGCCAAACCCCAGGGTTACCGCCGTCAATACCGCCAAGAGGGCCAAGGCGGATCTCCTTGTTTTTTTCTTCATGGGCCTCACTCCCTGCCGCAACCGCGCAATGCGTTGGATGTTTGTGAAAATATTAAAGATATCCAGATTTCCTGGATGCGATGAACTCTTATCGTCCCCCCTTTTGAATTCATCAAGCACTTTCTTGGTTGAATTCAGGGACACTCTATTTTTTGTCCAACCCCGTGCCTCCAACAAAAAATGGTATACTGTCCCCTGTTTTTCCAAGGGGAAAGATGTCTTTGAAGATTGCGTTCCAGGATGAACAGGAAATAAAAATCAAGGGCAACCGGGAGGAAGTTGGTCCCCTCCCGGTTGCTCCCATTTTATTGCTTTTGCAGTACGAAGAAGGCGTAGCCGTACTCATTGCCATGGCGTTTGAACAGATCCGCTTCCTTCCGGGCATCTGCGATCAGATCCATCATCAGAGAGCCCGATTCGACGGTCAACTCAAGTTGATCAAGGTGTTCTTTCATGGGATGGTAGTAACTTGTCCACCATGATGCCTGGGGCAAGGTCTGCGCAGCAAGGAAACGGTACCCCAGCCGTTCCGCCCGATTGATGTTGTCGCCAACGGAGCGGATATTGGGATCGGCCTTTTCCCAAAAAGCAGACACTTCCGCAGTCGGGTTGGGCGTGAACCACACCGCATCGGAGAACACCAGGACGCCCCCCGATTTCAGCAGGGACAACCAGGCACTAAGCGCATTTTCAATTCCAACGGCAAACGCCGCCCCTTCAGACCAGATAAGATCAAGGCTCTCAGGTTCAAGACCGGGATTGAGCATGTCACCGAGGACGGGGGTGATGGGCTCATGGGTCAGGCGTCGTTTGAGTTCGTCGATGAAAGGCTCGGCGAAATCCACTGCGGTCACATGACCACCCAGTGCTTCGATGAGCAGGAACGAGGTGTGACCATTGCCGCACCCCATGTCGGCCATCCTGGGATTGGCAGGCAACATGGGGCCGACATGTGCCATCAGTTGACGGAAAAGCGCGTCGTCGCCAGGGCCTTTGCGCGGCAAGTCACGGTGAATGTCGATGAGTGCTTGAATAAAAGGATCATGCACGGTTGAATCCTCCAGGGAACGGTATCAATAGAAAAAAGATCCCCGCACCATGGGCGAAATGCCAAAGGTGGGGGCGAACCGTTTGACCGAAATGCCAGAGGCAAAATCCGGTCAGTGGAGAACAACAAGATCCTTGAACATGCACGCTCCAATTGAAGAATTTTGACGGTACGTATAGCAAATAAAAAAGGATTTGGCAATGAATCTTATCGGAGTACGCATCTCGAAGAAGATGCGTACTGATAATTTATGCAAGAAGACCAAGAAAGATAATTATGTGAATTTGAAAGTCACTGCTCCAACGGTCCGTTCCAACACGTACCCTTGATTCTCACGTTCCTGAAGAACCCGTAAGGCATTTCCAGTATAACCAGACTCGACCGCTAAAACTGGCATCGACTTAGTGACGTTAACCTTGGCACCCTTATCGAAACTGCCGCCAATAGGGGGGATGATTTCAATCAACAACATACCATCGTAGCTTGCTGGAACCTTCCAGGAAAAATTTACCTCATGATCATCATCAAGTATTTTACTTTTTATTTTATAGGGTATTTTTTGTTTATCTTCATCTTTGAGAAGGAGAGTCCTTGGCGTAAGTTTTACAGTGGAATTCTTTGGAATGCCATTAGTGCATTTGATCGAAAAGGTGGCATATATTTCTTTTTTGGACGGATTACCGTAATGCACGGTTTGACTCATCTGCGAAACACTGGAAGAAACTGTAATAAGGTTCCGGTAGGCAAAACCAGGATGATCGATAATAAATTTTATGTATTCGCCTGCCGTGGCGAAATCTTTTGGAATAGTAACTTCCTTGCCTTTGGTCACGATCTCAGAAATTAAGCAATAGTGGAGAGAGCTGTCGGTTGGGGTGGGTAACAAGAGGAAAAAAGGTGTCCGAGTTACGGCCACTTGCTCCTTAGAGAGCGTTGTGTTTCCATTCAGGTTGACCATCTCCACGAGATCCACGCCTTTGTCTTCGGAGTACTCTCCATTCACTCCGGTAAAAACCTTCACCCAGTTTTTCGGATGAAGCATCAATGAACATAAAGTGTAATAGAGCTTGGCACTCGCGGAATGGTCAGAAGTGCCAACGTTCTTGCCGCGAACGTAAATGGTCGTAGCCTGTCCGATCTGGACCGAGTCATCGCCAGAATATCCCTTATCATACGCGCTGATGAGTGTTGCAACGCTGGTAATTGACTGTAACGGGAGGATATCGGGGGAATGGCAGGGCATGCCCATTTCCTCGCCTTTGTAAGGGATCTCACCAACATCATCATTACCGTCTCGAACAAGAACTCCATCATATTTGGTCATCTTAAATCTCCGTCAAACGCATTGAGTGCCAAAGAAACGACATCACCTTCTTTCACGGTTTTGTTGATATCGAGCACACCGTTTACATCGGTGCGGACGGTCTTTTCTACCTTGCCATTCACTATAAAGCTGATATAAAGGTCTGGTTCAAAAGGAATACCATTATCATACTTTACCTTGATCGTCTGTAAATGTATCTCCTTATCCCCCATGAAATAATCTCCTGTTTAGATGTGTCCGAATAACCGTTCCGATGTAACCGTTCACCCCATCCTAGAAAATTATTGAAAGAAAAAAGGGGTCTGGGGGATTGCTCCCAGGGTTTTGATTAGCTTCATTCTTCGCTTTTGACTTTGTTTAAATTAAAAAGCAAATTCAAAAACGAAGAATGAAGCTTTTTATTTAGAGTCAAAACCCTGGGGGCAATTCCCAGACCCCTTTTTCCTTTCAATAATTTTAATGTGGTGGGGGCTAAACAGTTACGTGTCCGATCATCTTTTCAGGTAGTACCGGTCATCGAATGTGGTCGTGGTATTATCCCTGACTTCGCCGGCGTATTCGTATTCCTTTCCCTTGAATTGCCGATAGACGATCCGACGATGGACGTTTGCGCCACCGGTCAAGATATCTGAAAGGCATGGATAGCGATTGTTTGGGATGTACAGGTAGTCAGACCACGGAGAAAGGTTCGATTCAGCAAAGAATTTATCATCTGATTTAAGGGTGTATGCGTAGCGCACTTCCTGGTGCGAAGTCCTCTCGCCGGACGCATCGCTCATCTTGAGCACTGGCGCCTTCGCTGGGGCTGCCAAACGTCCTGCCGGCGGCACGGGAGCATAGGACTCGAAAGGATTTTTCCCCGTGAACTTAAAATGAGTTAAGGCTGTTGACCAGAAGACCGTTTGGGAAGAGCTGAGATCGTTAAGGTTGGACCTCGTCGTTACAGTCACCCCATTCCATCGGAACATGGGAGAAAAATTACCAAGATCATTATTGTCAACATCATTAATTGCAACAAGATCAGGTATGTAGTCTAACGCCTTTAATTTATCCTGTACATTAAACACCCCATTGGAAAATACCTCGTAAACTTCGTTTGCAGACACCTGAACGGCACTTTTGGCGATGGCTCTGTTTAGCGAATTGCATGTGTCAAAATACATCTTGTCTCCATATGTTCGCCACATTTTACCGTTTTTATTTTTGACGTTCAGGCCAAAACGCGAATCTTCGTCGTGCATGTGTTTGGCGCAGAAGTTTCCAAAGTACAGTCCGCAGATGGATAACAAGCTTTTCCTCGGCACCCGCAAGTGGCCTGCCGAGAAGAGATCCGTGAGAAAATGATCGGCAAAGGCGTTCATGGCGTAGGCCTTCATCAGAAGCGCCCGCTTATTGGTGGAATCATTTTCCTTTGCCCCTTGCTGGGCTACCAATAAGGCGGCAGTGTGGCCAATTCGATACGCTGTTACGGCATCATCGCCAAAGTGATCGATATTGGTCGCGGCCAGAAGAAGATAGCGACTGGCCATATCTCCCACCACGTACCCCTTGCCCCCCGTGGCCTTGATGTAACCGGCATTCAATTTCTCTTCCATCTTGTCGTAAGCTTGCGCCGTTAAGGAATCGCCGCTGGTTTTTTCCTCAATGACCGCATCGATTTCCATTTTCATGGACTTCAAAATGGCGGTGGCCTCATCCTTTGCCGAAGGCTCGGTTGCCAGTGAATTGAAGGCGGCGAAAAAATTTTCGGTTTGCCAGGATGTGCCAACCCCCGAGGAGATGGGACGGTACGGTACTCCATAGAAGTCGCCGCCAAGGGCCAGAATCTGGCCATAAGTAAGCGACAGACCGTTCGCCAGTGAAATTTTCAAGGAATGCGCGGATACTGGACTGTCAGTCTCCGGCACCATCAGTTCGATCTGATCGCCAAGAGCTACATGCTCCGCCGATTCGAAGAGCAACCTCCCCTTTAATGTCGGAATACGCGCGAGCTTCCGGAAAGGGTTTGGAAGAAACTTTGTTTTCAGAACAACCGTTTGATGTTCTTGGAGTTCTTTATGTTCGACAGTCTTGATGGTTATACCGCCTTTGACCATGAACATTGCGCTATCAGCAACCGTTATATTTTTGCTCGTCGTCATCATTTTCGCCATTGAAGGACAGATTTGGAAGGAATACCTGCGCCAGATCTCGTTCATCTATCAAGCCTTTATATGATAATGAACATTTTTTGTCAATATTAATTTTACTTACAGCAAAGTTTTTAAACATGAATAATAAATATTTCTATAATATATTGACATACAATTAATATTTGTCTACATTTGAAATTTTTTCCGATATTATTACCTGAGGAAATTGAAAAATTTCGGGAACAAAATGTTTTATGGTCTCATGTGACGTGAAGCGTCGATGGCGATCAACGATTCGGTCCTCGATTTTGATGGAAAACCGTCATCCTTCATGTCAGAATTATCGCAACGCAAGATGATTTTCCGGGGCTGGTCGCATTTCCGGTCTCGTTGCGTCAAGGTTCGGGGTGAACGTGGGAGGCATTCACCAGCAGCTGTGGGGGGGAACCGTGAATGGGTGGGGTTTGATTCCTTGTATCCTGGTCCTCTTCGGGGGGGTGGCGGGGTGTACGCATGGGCAGGAGGTAAAAAATGGACAGAAAATCGCCGAGGAATTCTGCGCCCCTTGCCATGACCTGACATCCGGATCTTCCATTCATCACGGCCCCCCCCTGTGGGGGCTTGTGGGACGGCCCGTGGGACAGGTGGAAGGGTTCAATTATTCTCCCTCTTTTCAGGAGCGGCGAAAGAAAGGGGATTTGCGCTGGACCGTGGAAAATCTGGATCGATTCCTCGAGGATCCCCGTGGTCTGATCCCCAACAACCGCATGAGTGCCTGGGACCCGGGGATTTCCGCGACAAGCGGTTTTTCCGAGTCGGGCAAAAGCCTGGAATTGGTGCGTGCCTCCCTGGCCTCGGAAGGGCACTACGAGCCGTTTGACGGGTTCCGCAAACCCTCGGAACGGCGGGACCTGATCGCTTACCTGAAAACATTGACCCGACAACCCGGAGGAGACTTAAACGGTGATCATGTCCCTTGATCAGGACCCGTCAGGCGCCTGTGCGGCAACCATTCCGTAAAGCATCGCGATCTCCTCGGGCCACAAGTCCGGGTCGATGGTTTCGAGGATCAGGGGCATTTCATCCAGGGCCGGATCGTTCATGATCAGGCCAAACGGGGTCAGTCCAAGTTTGCCCCGCCCCAGGCTTTCATGGCGATCCACCCGGCTGCCCAGATCGGGTTTGGAATCGTTCAGATGCATCCCTTTGAGATGACCCAGGCCAACCACCTGGTCGAACAGCTTCATCGTTGCCCGATAGGCCTCCGGGGTGCGCAGGTCGTAACCTGAGGTGAAGACATGGCAGGTGTCCAGACAGACACCAATGCGCGATGTGTCCTCCACCTGGACGATCAGTTCGGCAATCTGTTCGAAGGTGTGGCCCAGATTGGTTCCCTGACCCGCCGTGTTTTCGATCACCGCCGTCACGCCGGACGTGGCATCGAGGGCACGGTTGATCGATTCGGCGATGCGGCTCAGGCATGCGGAAACCGAAAGTTTCTTCAGGTGGCTCCCAGGGTGAAAATTAAGGTACACAAGACCGAGTTGCCGGCAGCGTTCAAGTTCCTCGATGAATGATGCCAAGGACTTTTCCCGCGCGGCGTCATCGGGATTGCCCAGATTGATCAGATAACCATCATGGGGCAGGACATCCCTCGGTCGGAAACCTCCCGCTTCCATGTTGCGATGGAACTGGTCTGTTTCCTGCGTGGTCAGAGGTCTGGCGGCCCACTGCTTCTGGTTTTTCGTGAACAGGGCGAATGCCTTGGCCCCGATGGCCCGGGCGTTGGCGGGGGCGTTGTGGATTCCGAGGGCCGCGGAAACATGGGCGCCGACACGTTTCATGGAACGTTTTCCAGAAAGGGGTTGTCGATGGAATGATGCGGTGGATCGATCAAACCACCGGTTGGCAGCCAGTCTAACGTGTCCAAAGTGGTGAACGCCATGGGTCGTGGTCGATCGCCGATCCTTGGCCCGAATGGACTTGAAAAGGGATGCGGCAGAAAAATAAGGAAATACAAAAATTCTTTGCAATAGCACTTGACCGGGGTCGATCGACAGGGTTATGCTGCGTTGCAACATGACGTACACATCAGCTTGAGGAAAGGTGGATACCATGATCGCATCGATGCCAGGTTTGGCGGGGAGGATGTACTGCGACGAACTTGATTTATTGTTGTCCCTTCAGGAAATCGGCAAGGAATCGGGTTGGGATTGTCTGTCGCAACAGATGGAAGTTTCCGAAACCCTGGTCCGGATGACCCGCGGGCACCTGGGGACGGTGGTTCGGGAAACGGCCCCACACAAGGCCATGAAAACCCTTGGTCTGGCTTCCGTGGACATGGGACGGACTCTTTTCAAGCATGCCGTGGCAACGACCGAGATTGTGCGTGATGCCGAGCGACAGGCGATGGATCTCTTGATCGGCTACATGGCGCTCTGCCTGAAAGGGGAAGATATCGCCAATGGTGCCCGTCTTTCCGACGGTGGCCGCGGCGTGCATTGAACGGAGGGTGTGGCAATCGGATGCGTCAATGAACCGGACCCTGTGGTTCGCTTTGACGGGTTGTTTGTTCCGGGCGCCAGTCGGCGATGCAACCGTTGAAGGGACATCCCTGGGGTTGGCAGGGATCTCCCAGGGCCATTCGTTCCAGTCCAGGGTTGCCGTCGGGCCAGGGCAACTGGTAGTGCCGGCAGATTTCCTTGAGAATGGGGGCGCCATATTGGGGAAAGTTGTCGGGATCGTCCATGAAGGCCAACATGGCTTCGTCGTCCATCAACCAGATCCAGGCGTGGAGATAATCGATCGCGCGTTGTGTTTTCGTCCCCCGGTGGTGAATGACCATCTCCAGGGCCGTTTCCATGAACCGGGCCACTTTCTCAAGCAATGCCCCTGGCGAACGGTCCTGATCGATCCACTGATCGGTCGGAAGCAGGTTGCGTTCCGCAAGCAGCGGTTGTGCCAGCGACAGTGGAAGAAAGGTGATCAGCAGGTTGGATTCCCATTTGAAGAAGTCGCTGTTCTCCAGTTCATGGATGCGGTCCAGGATTTCCTCGTCGGTTTTCACTAAAGATCATCTCCTTCCTGGTGTTCCGGTGCCACGGGGGGACGGTTGCCAGGATCGGGCATGATTCTCGGCCAGGGGCATCCAGGAGGGACGTTCTTTTTTTTCCGCGACAGTGCCGTGCGGATCGGTGGCGGGGACACGTTTGCTTTCCTTGAAATTGGGCCCCTCTTCCTGTTGGACCATGGATTTGAATTCGCATCGGCTGCATCGGGCCTGTTTGAAGAGCAGGGTGCCGCGTTCATCCTGTGCATTGCCACAGGCGGATGTGGCACACAGCGTCCCTTCGATGTCCCAGCAGGCCCTTCCCGCAGCAACCCCGTCATTGACGCCATTGTAGGAACCGATCAGACTTGCCGGACAGTAACTTCCTTCAAGTTTTTTGCTGTATCGGCTGCGGCCACAGGTGAAATGATCCCAACAGTTCAGCTTTTTGTCCATTCGTCTTTGCTCCGGGAGTGGCTGTGGATTCCACGATCCTGTCCCGCCAATCCTGTATCACTGATTCCAGATATTATCCTTATGAATGCCAGTTTATCAAAAAAACTGGATGAACGTCAAGAAATATTCATGAAACGAAATACGGGACGTGGATTTTTTTATTGTATGACGGGAACGGATCGGTCAATGCGCCGCTGGATCGGTGCATGCCGCCCGGAGCACCTCGGCGGCCCGTTTCCAACCGCAGCAGTTTTCCACCTGTTTTCGGGCTGCTTGCGACAGTTCGAGGCATTTTTGCCGGTCTTCCAGCAGCGTGGCGACCGCATCGGCGAACGCCAGGGGATGATCCGCTTCAAGATAGTGGATGCCGGGGGTCAGTTCGAGCCCTTCGGCGCCGACGGCGGTCGAAACCACGGGAAGTCCGAGGGCCATGGCCTCGTAGATCTTGATCCGGGTGCCGCCGCCGACCCGGAGGGGAACCGCGAGCAGTCGGCCTTGTCGGGATTCCTTGGCGACATCGGCGACCCATCCGGTGAAGATGACCCTTGGGTCGTGTTCATGGGCCGAGGTCAGGGATCGTGGTGGATGACGACCGATGACCCGGATCCGGGCGTCGGGAACGCGCTGCGACAGGTGTGGCCAGATGTCGCGCAGGAACCATTGCACTCCTTCGACATTCTGATGGGCATCCATCGATCCGATGAACACCACCTCCGGGGGCTCGGCGGGGGGCCGCCAGGGGAGGCGTTCGAAATCGACCCCCGTGGGAATGGTGCGGACGTCGGGATGTCCCGGATCCGTGCGGAAAAACAGGGTATCCCGTTCCGATACGGTCAGTATCCGGGGAAACAGGGGCACCATCGTCTGTTCGAGACGCCGCATTTTTTGGTATTGGTTGCGCCACAGCCATCGTTCCCACCAGGCAGTGGCGATTTCCATGCGCCGCTGAAAAATTTCCTGTTCGACATTATGGGTGAACAGAATGACCGGAATATCGTCCGGAATCTGGTCATGATTGACCGAAAGATGAATGAAATCGCAGACTTCGGCGCAATGGTTTCCCTGTTGCCGTTCTTCCCGGAGTCGTTTCCGGAAGGAGGGGGAATAGTCGGTCGCCACGGAAACGGGCCACGGTCCCAGGAGCGAAAGAATCCGTCCCAGTGAGCGAACCAGAGGATGTCGCCAACGGGGGGCGTAGGGGATGAACCGGTCACAGACACCCTTGAGTTCCTCGGCGTGGGCATGGATCTGCTCCGGGGTGGCCGGGGACATCAGGGTGACGTGCAGCAACGTTCCGTGGGCTGCGCGAAGAATCTTGGCGCTGCGAATCTGGCCGCCCGTATCCAGTGGAAAAAGAAACCGGGGCGTCGCGAAGAGGATCCGCGGGAGTGGGGGAGGGGTCATGACGCGGGGGTCCAACACAATCCTTGACAGGAAAAAATGGCTCCATCCACGGAGAAGGCGCCCGAAAGGTCGAGAATGGGGGACCTGGAGACACGTTCCTTGAGATGTTGTCGAACCGCGGGGCTGGCGTGGGCCATGACCCAGAGGGCGCCATGATCGAGGACCCGGTCCAGGTCGTGGTCCAGGAATCGGCCAAGCTCGGGCAGCACCCGTTGCATGTGATGCAGGTTGGCTCCAAGCAGGTTTTCCATGCGCACGATGGGGTCGTGGATCTTGAGGTCGAACCCTTTGCGGACCAGTTGCGACGCGAGGCGCAGGGCAGGGCTTTCGCGCAGATCGTCGGTTCCCGGTTTGAAGGAAATTCCCAACAACGAAATCTTCCTTTCCCCGCGATCTTCCAGCAGTTTCATGGCACGGTCAAGATGGGCCTCATTGCTGGCGTTGATGCTTGACAATAAGGGGGTTTCGATGCCATGGGCCCTTCCCAGGGTCGCCAGCGCCTGGACATCCTTGGGCAGACAGGAGCCGCCAAAGGAAAATCCGGGCCGCAAATAGGCACCGGACAGGTTGAGTTTGTCATCCTTGAGAAACAGGTCGAATGCCTCCAGCGTGTCGGTGCCACAGCCATGAAGCACCGAGGCGGCTTCGTTGGCGAAGGCGATTTTGAGGGCATGAAAGACATTGCACAAGGTTTTCAGCGATTCCGCCGCCTGAAACGAACAACGGAGGATTTCTCCTTGAATGCCTTGGTAGAGTTGCGCCACCTGATGAAAAGTCGATTCGTCGTTGGCGCCGATGATGGTGAACGGGGGGTGGAAGAAATCACGGATGCTGGAACCCTCGCGGAGAAATTCCGGATTGTAGCAAACGAACAAATCCTGTCCCAGGGTGCGTCCCGACCCTTCCAGAAGGAGAGGGATGAGGATCTTCTCGGTCGTCCCTGGCAGAACGGTGGAGCGGTAGACGACACAGTGAGGCGTGCCTTTTTCCCTCAGGGCGGCGGCGATTTCCCGGGTCACCCCCTTCAGGTATCCCAATTCCAGGGCTCCATCCGCTCCGGAGGGGGTGCCGACGGCCACCAGGCTGAGATCGGTTTCGTGGACGGCGCGGCGGGAGTCGCAGGTCGCCACCAGATGTCGCGCCGCCACCGCCCGGCGCAGCATGTCCGGCAGTCGATCCTCTTCCACCGGCGAGCGACCTTCATTGAGCATGGCGACCTTCTGCTCCGACACATCGACGCCGACGACGTGATGGTGTTCTCCCGCCAGGCAGGCAGCCGAGACACATCCCACGTAGCCCATGCCAAAAATGCTGATTTTCATCGGGTTTCACAATCCAGGGGCGATGCAACTTTCGTTATTGTTCGGAAGTTTCGGTCCTCTCGAATAAAATTTTTACCATGAGGTGTCGCGTAACTGCAATAGCCATGCCCGGATGATCATCGTAACAGCGAGAAATATCGGAAAGAATTCTATTCATGAGCGATGGTCGCGTGATAAGTTGACCAGATTGGCCCTGGTGGACGATGTTCGCGGGAAGGGAATGTCCGGGGGAGGATTGGCATCCGGACAGACGGGCGGCGAGCATGAAGATCGGGTCTACAGGGCGGAAGAAATGATCGATAATGATGGGGGATTGTCTCCGGGGGGGTGATTTGATTTGTTTCCCAAGCGGCGCGTCATCGGTAGATCATGATTCTTGAAGAATTGGCAAATGCCGGCATTCATGTGTACACGGTCGGGGGAGCGGTTCGTGACGGTCTCCTGGGGCTGCCCGTGACCGATCGGGACCGGGTGGTCCTGGGGGCGACGCCGGAGTTGATGGCGTCTTTGGGATTCAAACAGGTCGGAAGGGCGTTTCCGGTTTTTCTGCATCCGGTCACGGGCGAGGAGTATGCCCTGGCCCGCAGGGAGCGCAAAACGGGGCCGGGATATCGTGGCTTTGGCGTCGATTTCGGACCCGACGTGACCTTGAGGGAGGATCTGTTTCGGCGCGATCTTACGGTCAACGCCATGGCCATGGATGCATCGGGGCGGATCATCGATCCGTTTTCGGGGAGGGACGATCTGGAACGGCGGATCTTGCGCCATGTTTCCTCTGCCTTCGCCGAGGATCCGTTGCGGGTCCTGAGGGTGGCGCGTTTTCAGGCTCGTCTGCATCATTTGGGCTTTTCGATCGCCCCGGAAACCATGGCGCTGATGGGCCGGATTTCCGGTGGTGGGGAATTGGCGACCCTTTCGGCGGAGCGCGTCTGGCAGGAAACGGAAAATGCGCTCGGGACGCCCCATCCGGAGATGTTTTTTCTGGTCTTGCAACGGTGCGGCGCCCTTGAACCCCTTTTCCCGGAGTTGGCGAGCCTGATCGATCAAACCCAGCCCGTCCAGTATCATCCGGAGGGGGATGCCTGGCAACATACTTTGGAGGTGTTGGCCCAGGCAAGCCGGCTGTCCGCCGATCCCCTGGTTCGTTTTGCCGCCCTGACCCATGATCTGGGCAAGGGGGAGACCCCCAGGAACCTGTTGCCTCATCATCATGGTCATGACCAGAGTGGCGTTTTGCGCATCGAAAAAATGGCCCGCCGGTTGTGCATTCCCGTCCGTTTCCGTTTTCTGGCCATGCAGACGGCCCGTTTTCACATGGTGATCCATCGTTTACCCGAATTGCGACCCCGCACCATTCTCAAAATTCTCGAATCGATGCACGCCTTTCATGAAACAGAAAGTCTCAATCGAATGTTGATCGTCTGTCAGGCGGATCGGTGGCGGCGGACGGGGAAGCATGTGACTCGGGATGAGGCCATGGCCCTGCTTTTGGCCTGTCTCGACGCGGCCCGTTCGTGCAAGGCGGTCGCGTTGCGCGACCAGGGGTTGAGCGGTTCCGCCCTGGGCCGGGCTTTGTTGCAGAAAAGAATCCAGGCCATCAAGAACGTCCTTGCCTCAGTCCTGCGCGACCGGGACAAGGGGCGGGGGGGCGAACGTCATTTTCCGCCGACGGATCAGTTCCTGGGCGCCTCGGGAACGGAGTTGGGGACCGGTGTTGTCCGGTGCATCTCCTGATTGGGACCGGGGATGAATTGAACGGGAATGGGCCAGAGCCTCTGGGCTGTCACCAGCAATCCTACCGCGGTCAGAAGCATCGCCCCCATTTTGATGACCATTCTCAGTTCAAGTTCTTTCAGCCTGGTTTCCATCTTGATATCGAGTTCCTTGGATCGGGTTTCGGTTTTGGTATCGAGTTCCTTGAATCGGGTATCCGTCTGGCTCTCCAGTTCCTTGAAGCGGGTCGCGACCCTGGCTTCGAGTTCCTTGGATCGGGTTTCGGCCTTGGTGTCGAATTCCCTGAATTGGATCGCTGTCTGGCTTTCCAGTTCCTTGAATCGGGTATCCGTCTGGCTTTCAAGCTCTTTGAAGCGGGTTGCGACCCTGGCTTCGAGTTCTTTGGATCGGGTTTCGGCCTTGGTGTCGAATTCCCTGAATTGGATCGCTGTCTGGCTTTCCAGTTCCTTGAATCGGGTATCCGTCTGGCTTTCAAGCTCTTTGAAGCGGGTTGCGACCCTGGCTTCGAGTTCCCTGGATCGGGCTTCGGCTTTGACGTCGAATTCCCTGAATTGGATCGCTGTCTGGCTTTCCAGTTCCTTGAATCGGGTCACTGTCTGGCTTTCCAGTTCCTTGAACCGGGCTTCGGCTTTGATGTCGAATTCCCTGAATTGGGTCTCGGTCTTGGTATCAAGTTCCTTGAATTGGGTCGCAGTCTGGCTGTCGAGTTCCTTGAATCGGGTCGCAGTCTGGCTGTCGAGTTCCTTGAACCGGGTCTCGGTCCTGGTGTCCATTTCCTTGAGGTCACGTTGCAGGTCCGAGCGGATTTTCTCGAGGTCCCTTTTCAGGTCGGCGACATCCCTTTTGGTGGCTAAACGATCCTCCACCAGGTTGACCAGGGCTTCCGCCTGGACCTCCGCCTGCCGTTCCTCCACCCCCGCTTCCCGAAGTTTCTTGACGTAAGCGTGGGTATCGAATGCGATCGTGTTTCCCATGATGTTTTTTTTCCTCCCTGGGCGATTCTACCCCATGAGATCCGACAACGTCCATTCCATCTGTTTGCCTTGTTGGGGTAGATTTCTCCACAATGGATGGATTGTCCTCGAATTTTCCAGGAGGATGTCCGATGGCGACAACGGGTGGAGAACGGGATGCGTGCCGGTGGAAAGAATCGATTGCTTTTGAGCAGGCGCCTGGGACCGCTGTTTGCGACTCAGTTTCTCGGGGCCCTCAACGACAATGTCTACAAAAACGCTCTGGTGATGCTCATCACCTACCGGATGGCGGATGCGGCGGGGATGGATGCCCGTATTCTGGTCAGCCTGGCGGGTGGATTGTTCATTCTTCCATTTTTCCTTTTTTCGGCCCTTGCGGGACAGTTGGCCGACAGATCGGAAAAATCTCGATTGATCCGGTGGATCAAACTGGCGGAAATCGTGATCATGTCGCTGGGGGTCGTCGGGTTCGTCCGCAACGATCCCTGGATGCTTCTGGGAATTCTGTTTCTGATGGGGGCGCAGTCCGCCTTTTTCGGACCGGTCAAATACGCCATCCTTCCCGATCATCTGTCCCGTGACGAACTGATCGCGGGCAATGCTTTTGTCGAGGCGGGAACCTTCCTGGCGATTCTTCTCGGGACCATCGCCAGCGGACTGGTGGTCCTGCGCGATCATGGGGTTGAAATCATCATGGGCGCCATCGTGGCCCTTGCCGTGGCCGGGTGGTATTTCAGCCGTTACATTCCCAAAGCCCCGGCCCCGGCGCCGACACTGGTGATCGATGCCCATTTTTTTCGCGGTACCGCCGCGATTCTCCGGCAGACCTCCGAACGGCGGGAGGTGTTTCTCGCCATTTTGGGCATTTCCTGGTTCTGGCTGGTCGGCGCAACCTATCTGACACAGTTTCCCACCTTCGCCAAGGACATCATCGGCGGCAACGAGGAGATCGTGGTCCTGTTCCTGACGGTCTTCTCCGTGGGGATCGGTCTGGGATCCCTGATGTGCAACCGCCTCCTGAAGGGAAAGGTAAGTGCCCGGTATGTCCCCCTGGGGGCGCTGGGAATGGCCCTGTTTTCCATCGACCTGGTGACCGCAAGCCGGGGGGTGGTCGCCGGGGATACCCTCATCGGGGTGATCGCGTTTCTCGACCATCCGGTCCATTGGCGCATCCTGTTGGATCTTCTGGGAATGGCCATTGCCGCGGGGATCTATATCGTTCCCCTCTACGCCATCATGCAAACCGGGGGCGCGGAAGAAAATCGTTCGCGGATCATCGCCGGAAACAATATCATGAATGCCCTGTTCATGGTGATCTCGGCGGTTGCGACCATTGGGCTTCTGTCGCTGGGATTTTCCATTCCCGGGATTTTTCTGGTCATGGCGATCGCCAATCTTCTGGTCGCTTTCCACATTTGCCGGCTGTTGCCCGAGGCGTTAATCAAGACGCTCCTGGCCCGGTTGTTCGGCGTGCTCTACCGGGTCCAATGCGAGGGGTGGCACCATTGGGAGTCGGTCGGTCCGCGGGCGGTCGTGGTGGTCAATCATGTTTCGTTTCTCGACGCGGCGCTGCTTGCGACCTATCTGCCGGCGACCCCGATCTTTGCCATCCATTCCCGTATGGCCCTGCGCTGGTGGGTGCGTCCGTTCCTGCGTCTGATCGATACCTTCCCTCTGGACCCAACCAGTCCCTTCGCCATCAAATCGTTGGCCAGAAAGGTGCGCGAGGGACGGCACTGCGTCATCTTCCCCGAGGGACGCATCACCGTCACCGGCGCCTTGATGAAGATCTACGAAGGGCCGGGGTTGATCGCCGATCGCGCCGATGCCCAACTGGTTCCCATCCGTATCGATGGCGCCCAGTATACCCCTTTTTCCCGCCTCCGCGGCAAAGTGCGCCTCCGCTGGTTTCCCCGGATCACCCTGACCATGCTTCCGCCACGACGTTTCGAAATCGATGATGCCGTCAAGGGACGCGGACGGCGGCAGATGCTTGGGCAACAGTTGTATGACCTCCTGAGCGCAATGGTCTTTGCCACCAGTCGTTGGCAACAAACTCTGGATGCCGCTCTGCTGGAGGCGAGACGGATCCATGGTGGTGGCTTCGAGGTGTTGGAGGACATTCAACGCCAACCGATGACCTATGATCGCCTGATCACCGCCAGCCGGGTTCTGGGGCGGCGTCTGCGCCATTTTGGCGAACCGGGCGGGGTGGTGGGGTTGTTGTTGCCCAATGCCGTGGCCTCGGTCGTGGCGTTCTTCGGTCTCCATGTCGCTGGACGGGTGCCGGCGATGCTCAATTTTTCCACGGGTCTGGGCACCATGCGTCATGCCTGTGCCGCAGCCCGGATTCCGGTTGTCGTGACCTCGCGCCGCTTCGTCGCCATGGCGCACCTTGAATCGGTGATCGATGGATTGGCGGCAACGGTCGAGATCGTTTATCTGGAAGATGTCGTCGCGGCCCTGGGGGTGTCGGACCGGGTGTTGGGGTGGCTTCGCGGGCGGTGGGACCTCTGGATGGGGCGGGAGCGGGGCGATCATGAGGCAGCGGCGGTCATTCTGTTCACCTCCGGATCGGAAGGGGTTCCCAAGGGGGTGGTCCTCGGTCATGGCAATCTGCTGGCCAACTGCCGGCAACTGAGCGCCCGCGTCGATTACAATCCGACCGACATCGTGTTCAATGCCCTGCCCATTTTTCACTCTTTCGGTCTTACGGGGGGGATGCTTCTGCCGGTCCTCTCGGGAATCAAATCATTTCTCTATCCATCGCCGCTGCACTACCGCATTGTCCCGGAAATGGTCTACGACTGTAACGCCACCATCCTCTTCGGCACCGATACGTTCCTCAAGGGGTATGCCCGCGTTTCCAATCCTTATGACTATTACAGTGTCCGTTATGTTTTCGCCGGGGCCGAGAAGGTCAAGGAGGATACCCGAAGGCTCTGGATGGAGCGGTTTGGCCTGCGGATCTTCGAAGGATATGGCGCTACCGAAACCGCTCCGGCCCTGGCGATCAATACCGCCATGCACTACCAATCGGATACGGTGGGACGGTTTCTTCCGGGAATTCATTTCCGCATCGAACCGGTTCCCGGCATCGAGGAGGGTGGGCGGCTCTTGGTGTCGGGTCCCAATGTGATGAAAGGGTATCTGCGCGTCGAACGACCTGGACAGTTGGAACCCCCTCCCGATGGCTGGTACGATACCGGCGACATCGTGACGGTCGATGCCGCGGGGTATGTCCGCATCCTCGGGCGGGCCAAACGGTTTGCCAAACTGGCGGGGGAAATGGTTTCCCTGGTGGCGGTGGAAGGGCATGCCGCCTCTTTGTGGCCGGGTCATCTTCACGCTGTCGTTGCGGTGGCGGATGCGAAAAAAGGGGAACAACTGGTCCTGATGACCGATTGTCCCACGGCCAACAGAAACGATTGGCTCGTGGATGCCCGGAAAAAGGGGGTGACCGAATTGATGATCCCAAGACGAATTGTGATCGTTTCCTCGGTTCCGATATTGGGGACGGGTAAATTCGATTATGTCGCCATCGGGCAACAGGTAGCCGGCATGGCCGATGGGGAATGAGGTTTTTTTCGCGAGCCCGATCTTCTCGCGGCGTTTGCGAAAAGACCGGGCTTTATCGCGGATGACAGGCTGCGATGTTCCGTGGAATCACTCGATTCCGACTTTTTTGGCGGCTTCCAGAAGCATTTCGTCGCCATGATCCGCACACCGTTTCATCAGGTTTTCGGCAAATTGCTCGAATCCTTTCCAGTTGAGAACGCCATCTCCCGATACACCACTGAGATAGCCATCGAGCCACATCAGAACGGCTCCGACATCCTCTTCGCTGGAATTGGCGACTTCTCCGATGAAGGCCGAACAGGTGAAACTGGAAAAATCGATGTTCTGGTTGGCGCTTTTTTTCCCCTTGGCAACAACGGGACCGGAAAAGGTCACAAGGAGGGTCACGGTCAGGAACAAGATGCCGATTGATTTTTTCAAGATGGTTTCTCCTATGGGAAGAACAGGGTGGTTGAAAATAAAGATGAGTTTTGACTACAGGCCGATGCGATGATCGGCTGGGGTCGAAGTGATCGTTGCGGCACTTTATGTACTTTACCCGGGACTGACCGCAAGGGATAATGCGGCGCACCATGTGCTTCCCATGGTTGCAATCGATTTTTTGGTTGCGACGTAGCCGACCTATGGTAGATTCCCGCGAGGAGACGATGCATCGTGGCATTTTGGGGCATCGTTTTACAATTCAATGCGGGTTCAATTTCATGGCTGGTCGAAGGCTGAAACACGACGTGCCGGCGAAGACGGTTTGGAATCCCTTAAGACGATGAACATTCAACATTCCCACCTTTTGCATGCCCTGACGCGACGATTCCGGGGCACCACCATTCTGGTCGCGGGTGATTTGATGCTCGACCGGTATCTTTGGGGGGAGGTATCGCGTATTTCCCCCGAGGCCCCGGTGCCGGTGGTCCGTTTGAACCGTGAAAGTGAAAGCGCCGGGGCTGCGGCCAACGTCGCGATGAATCTGGTGCGCCTGGGGCTGCAATGCCGTCTGGCCGGATTCATCGGCAATGATTCGGACGGCGAAAAACTGATCGAACTCATCACCGCCGCCGGAATCGACACCTCTGCCATCTGGACGCTTCCGACCCATCCTACGATCACCAAGACCCGAATCATTGGTGGACACCAGCAGATGCTGCGTCTGGATCTGGAAGATATCCGGCCTCCCGAGAAAAAAGACCGGGATGCCTTCATGAAACGTTTGATCGTCATCCTTGACACCTCGCCGGTTCCCGGAGCGGTGGTATTGTCGGATTATGGCAAGGGGGCCCTGGGCAGGGAGACCTGTCAGGCGATCATCCATGCGGCCCGTGAGCGTGGTCTGCCGGTGATCGTCGATCCCAAGGGGGTGGATTATTCCCGCTACCATGGCGCGACCACGCTGACGCCCAATCGGCGCGAACTGGCCGAGGCGGTTCCCTGGCCCTATGCCGACCTGTCGGGCCTGTTGGAAAAGGGAGAAAAAATGATTGCCTCCCTCGGGATCGACTTTCTTACGGTGACCTTGAGTGAACTGGGCATCGCCCTTCTGGAGAAGGAGTGTCATCCGCGGCGGATTCCCGCCATGGCGAAGGAGGTCTTCGATGTCTCGGGGGCAGGGGATACGGTGGTGGCGACGCTGGCGGCGGGGCTGGCCACGGGTTTGACACGCATGGAGGCGTTGCATCTGGCGAATCTGGCGGCGGGGGTCGTTGTCGGCAAGGTGGGAACGACCCCCATCTCCTACCCGGAACTGTTGGCTGCTCTTTCCTCCGATGCCACCATTGGCGATTCGGACAAGATCTGCGATCTCAACCGGGCGATCACCCGGGTTGCGGCCTGGAGGGAGTTGGGCAACAGGATCGTCTTCACCAATGGATGTTTTGATCTGCTTCATTCCGGACATGTCACCTATCTTGAAAAAGCCCGCCGTCTGGGCCAGCGTCTTGTGGTCGGCTTGAATACCGATCGGTCGGTGCGTCAACTCAAGGGACCGTCCCGTCCGGTCATCAATGAAAACGATCGCGCCCGGGTCCTGGCCGCCATGGCCTCCATCGACATGGTGGTCCTCTTCGACGAAGAAACGCCCGTCGAACTGATAAAAAAATTGAAACCCCATGTTCTGGCCAAGGGGGCCGATTATGCCCTGGAGGAGGTTGCGGGATACCGGGAAATCCAGGAATGGGGGGGGGAATGCACCCTGGTTCCCCTGGTCGAAGGGAAAAGTTCCAGCACAATCCTGGAGCACATCAAAACATCGGTTTGAAGGACCATGGGCATGATCATCGTGACCGGCGGAGCAGGATTCATCGGCGCCAACATCGTTGCCGCTCTCAATGAACGGGGGCGGACCCGGATTTTGATCGTGGACAATCTGGAGAAAAGCGATAAATTCCTGAATTTGCGCGATCTTGTTTTCCTTGACTACATGGACAAGCGCGAGTTCCGTGCTGCCCTGGACGACGGTCGTTTTGCCAGGGAGACCATCGAGGCCTTGTTCCATCAGGGGGCCTGTTCCGATACCATGGAATACGATGGCCGCTACATGATGGACAATAATTATAACTATTCCAAGGCATTGTTCCACTTTGCCATCGATCGGCGCATCCCATTCGTCTATGCCTCCTCCGCGGCGACCTATGGCGCGAGCGAACGGTTCGTGGAGCATCCCGATAATGAAAGGCCGCTCAATATCTATGGCTATTCCAAACTGATGTTTGACCGGTATGTCGGACAGCGTCTGGAGGGGGTGACCAGCACCGTGGTCGGACTGAGGTATTTCAACGTCTATGGTCCACGCGAGGGGCACAAGGGGCGCATGGCCTCGATGGTGCATCAACTGCATGCCATGATCCGGTCGTCGGGGCAGGCCCGTTTATTTTCCGGTTCGGGGGGGTACGGTGATGGGGAGCAGCGGCGGGATTTCATTCATGTCGCCGATGTCGCCCACATCAATCTGTCTCTGGCCGACCTGCCGGTTCCCGTGCGTGGGGTCTTCAACGTGGGGACCGGGTGCAGTCGCAGCTTCAACGATATTGTGACCTCACTCTACCGGGAGATGAATTGTCCGGTGCGTCCGACCCAATATGTACCCATGCCCGAGGGATTGGCTGCGAAATATCAAAATTTCACCCAGGCCGACATCTCCCGACTGAAGCAGATTCCCGGACTCGATTATCGACCGACCTCCCTGGAACAGGGCATTGCGACGTTTGTCCGTGCCAAGGAAGCGGGACTTTAGAAACGTAACCATTCAGCCTTTTCCCCCTTGATTTTCTTCTTCTTTTTGGAGAGGGGCAGGGGAGGGTTTTCCTTCATCTCGGCCCACACCCTATGGGAGAGAGACGGCAGGGGTTGTACGCGCCAACAGCATTTCGTCGGTTTCCTCGGCCAGGAGACTGGCCTCTGATTTGGAAAACGTGTGCTCATCGGAATTGGACAACCGATGCAGATAGGAGGAGACCCGTTGCAGCAACCGATTGACATCCTCATCGGTGCATTCGATTTTTTTCGGTTTCGTCTCGGTTGAAATGCCCCGAACCTTTTCCTTGAGGTCCTCAGTGCTGTAATGACGTTGGATCTCGATTCCCAAGCCCCCTTCGCGGCAGGAGGCAACCCGACAGTTCATGTCCACCAAAGTGTTGAACATGGTGAATAAAATGGTTCCGGTGCTTCCAGTAGGGATGTTTTTCAGATCCGTGTCGGATGTAAAGAAAACGCCACCGAAACCGATATCATCGGCAAAACCAGCAATTTCGCCAATTCCATCCAATACCAAAGTGGCGCTTTCGCGTGTACTGGCGCGCCAATGTTTGCGTTTCCCGGCAACGCGAATTCCTTCCGAAGCTTTGACTTGATTGTTCATGGATCATCCCTGGCAACAATGGTGGGCCATCGGCATCCCGGAGTTTAAGCCATCCTGGCCGTTTGTCAAAGTTTTCGACATATCCCCAGGCGAGGAGTGACTGCAATCCGGTGGAGCGATATTTGTTTTGTTTTCTTTCGGCTCTGCGTGCCGGATTTGATCGGGACTAAGACATGACCTTGGCGTTCGATGCTATGCCAGATTCAAGTATTGGTTTTGAGGTAAAACAACGCGGTTTTGGATGTGTGGGTCATCGAAGACAAAAGCCTTTCCTCAGTTCTTCCAACAGACTGTTGATTTCATTGACCGTTTCATCGGAAATATCTTCCTTGTCGTTTCCGAACTCGATGGAAACCTGAAAACGCATAGGAAGATTTAATTTTGCTTTGATATCCAATAGTTGCGGAATCATATCACCAAGATCTTGAATTTCGGATGGCTCCAGTTCGGTTTGGGCGATTCGGATTTTTGAACCGGTTTTTGGCGGTGCTTTTCCTGGATCAATGGCCGGTACGCCGCCTTTGGGCACATTCAGTTTGATCGATTTGGCCATTGGATAAGCGCACGGCCAAGATTCGGACAAATCATCCAGTTCAATAAGACGTGCGTTCAAGGCTGCCGTAATGACATCCTTGACTGTTTTCCATGGTAACGCATGTGATTCTCTCCGGGACAGGGTCATGGCGATTGTCAGCGCGGTTGCGCTTTCATTCTTCCAGGCATCGGGAAGATTCTCTGGGAGGATCTCTATGGCGGAAATGGGCGAAGGTGGGGCGCGCAAGACGGCCAGATAACCGAGAACTCCCTCGGGAACCGGTTCGGCCAAAATACTGGCCGGTTCGTTGATCAGCCATAAAGATCCATTTTCCACAGCCTCTTGAACGGCTTGATGGATCAATTCACTGTCGGCCTTGGGAATCACGACAGGTTCCTGATAGCCATCCTTTTGAACCTGTACCACGTTGTTGCCGTTGAAGTAGGCAATCATATTTTGCAACGTCGTTTCTTCGGCCTCCCACAGATTGGGCAAGGTGTTTGGCACCAACAGATCGGGAGCGATTTCCGCCAATTTGGCATACTGAGGAAGAACGAGTTCCAAGGCAGGATCGGCCAGGGTCGCATTGTCTGGACGAGAGCGCCACCAGGTCTGAAATGATCGGTCAGGTCGGGTCAGGCGCAAGACGAAGGTCCCCTGGACACATCCCTCTGTCAGTGTATCCAAAATGGCTTGTGCCTTCAGCATTTTTGGCAAATGGGGAAACTGGGCGAAGGCCCCGGACAGATCTTTGACCCTTCGACTGGTCTCGCCTTCCCTCCATAAATCATACGGACCATCGGGCAGCAGCGCCTCGGCGGTGATGGCCGACTCCTGGATGCGGGATCGGTTGTCGTTTTTGATGATATTGAAATGCGGAGCGTCGGCGACGATGATTTTGAATGCCTGAACGGTGTTCTGCTCGGAGACAGTCACCACGGTACACCAACCTTGGCGAATGGATTCCGCGATGCGCCCCTTGGATTGATCCAAATGGATGGTCAGGGTTCGCATGCGTGTCAGGTCCAGATTGCCGTCTTTTGTTTGTCCCTTCAGATCCAAACGTACCTGATCCCAGGCCAAATAATCGCGCACACGGCCCAGAGCGACATCGAAACCATTCCGGGAAGGGGCAAGCAGCAAAACAGCGTTACGATAGACGCGCGGCTTTTCCGGTCCTGTGGTTTCTTCCAGGAAACGCACTGCTTCTGGACCTGGTTTGTCAGGATCGGACAGAGCATTGGGTCCCAAAACGGCGTAGTGAAACTGTCCGTCGTCCTCAATATCCCGAGGCCGGGCGGGCAACGTGTGGACCCTGACCCCGGCAGCCGACGCGCCGAGGGTCAGATTTTTCACCCGTGAGATTTCATCCAAAAGCCGTGCCCGCACGACATCATCGGAGATTTTTTTGGCTGCAACGGCATGCATCTGGGTCAAATTGGGCCGATTACCCAGACGCCAGGTGCCGGGCATTTGACTGTCAACCAGTCCTGAATACTGGTCGTCCAGCCAAAAACTGACCTGGGCCCAACGAACAAGACCTTTTTCCAGTTCGATGCAATCAGGCCGGGTATCCCCCAGCAACACCAGCAGATCTCGTGCTTGAACATTCATGCCGATGGGTTGCGAGTGCAGAAAAACCGAGATGACCGCCTTTTCGATCTCCTGAAAGGACACACCCACGGAGTCCCGTTGAATGTCCTTTGCACGACTCAGTTCACCTTCCAGAATTCCGGTCCATGCCTGTTTCTGACCTTCGTGTTCTTCGGTATCGGCTACGGTAACCAGCTCCCGTAGTGCTTCCGAAAGTCCTTCTTTTCCAGGGGCGGTCATGAACACCCCTGGCCCCACCAAAGGTCCCTGGTCCCATTTTTCCGCCTCGCGCAGGCCCATGGCAAAGGTGCGCAATACACCGCGAGCCTTCTGAAAACGGTCCAGACTGGTCCATTTGGTATAAAAAACTTCGGTAAGATCCGGGTGAAAAGGGTAGCTTTTGAGGAATCGTTCCTCGGCCTCGGCGCCCTGGCGGGCCGTTTGCTCGTCCAGAGAAAAAATTCCCTTCAAGGCAGCTTGGACATGAGAACGGAACTTCCCTCGATCCTGAAGGGATTGGGGGGTAAAAAAACGGCGGCGCAGCACTTCCGCAACGTCTTCCTTGACCACGGGTTCCACGGCCTCTTCGCGTTGCCGTTGAAAGATATCGTATAACCCTCCTTGAAGTCGGCGACCAAAAGGATCGTTTTTTTTGGGATCGCTTGCCAGAAGCGATGCGACGATACAGCAACGATCCACCTTGGTGGCTGCCTGGGTGAGATATTGAAAAAAATTGATCATGCGGTCTTCCCATCGAGGATCCGCCGCCACCTTTTCCCGAACAAAGACCAAGACCTCGTCCAGCAAAACCAGGACACCCAATCCTTCCTTGACCGGCATTTCCAGAAGTTCGGTGAGCAGGTTTTCCGCCGGGGCGCTATCGCGTTCCGCATCCTTGCCATCCGCCTGGAGAAGCTTCAACCCTTCCGAACCCGCCAGTTGCCAGGCCAGAACACTCCAAGGTTGTTTCAAGACACGGGATTCCCCCTTGGGATCCAAAACAGTCATCCCCTTTTCCACGTCCAACTTGTCGAAACACAAACCTGCCACCCGTGCCCTGGGCAGTGGTTCGCCAATGGTTTCCTTGAACTCCGCTACGGCGGCCAGGTTGGGCAGACTGTCAGGATCGACCACCAGATGGCGCAGAGTGATCAGAGTGTGGGTTTTACCGCCGCCATAGGTCAGTTCCAATTGCCGAACCGCCTTGTCATTTCTCCCAGAGACGCGCAACACCACATCCCGCACCAGTTGGCGCAGGTTATAGGTGGGAAAGGTCAAGGCGAAAAACTGATTCGGATCCTCATAGATGGGCCGCTTGCCGCTTTGGATCAAAACCTCATAGAGATCGGCGGCGAACATATGCATGGGCAGTTCACCGGATCGCAGATCGTCCCGAAGTGTCAAAACCTGATGCCAGGGTTTCCATGGAAGTTTGGCCATTTTCATACCTTTATTTATCACTATTGATAATTAAAATAAAACCGTCTCTGGAAGTGTTGATTGCCGATCATCCACCACCCCCAATGCCCCGACATGGTTGCTCAGTCGCTCAAGAAGGGCGCGTTCTTCACTGCCCCGAGGGGAGAGTTCGATCAAGGATTGCAGCAACCGGCGAAACAATTCCTGGCGACGCAGCCCGTTATCATCCAGATATGCGTCCACTTTGCTGACATCGCCCCCCTTCCACAAGTGCATCAGGCAGTGAATCCGGTCGATGAGGGGAACGGGTTGACCTCTGGGGGCCTCGAATCCCAGGGAACGGTGTTTTCTCTGTTGCCAAGCACGCAAACGGATCTTGCCGCCGGAATCCGACGCATCTTCGTCCTCTTCATCCGCGTCGGGATCGTGTTCTTCCTGGTCTTCATCTTCATCGTCAGAGGAATTTTTTCCTCCCGTATGCGCCAGAAGTCGCCAGCCGGAGTCCAGTTCCCGGTCCGACAGGCCACAGGCAGTGGCGTAGAGGATACATGCGCCACTGGGGGCATCCTCCATGCCGAAGTCGTGGCGATGGAGCAGATAGTAGGAGGTGGGCGCATCCATGCGGTCGGCGGCGGCATCCTCCTGGCCGCCGGTCATCACCCGTCCCACCACAAAATCCACCACCATGCGGCGTACATGGGACAGGAACTCCCCAACGGCCATGATTTTTCCAGGGTCGTTGGCCACTTTCACCACGGGATGACGGCTGTACGCCTCCAGGGCTGGGCCGGTGGCCGCCCAAACGAAGTCCGGCCCGCGCAATCCGGCATCCCAAAATTCCCGAAGTCGAATACGTATTTTTTCCCGCATAGACTCCAACACCCGATTGTCCCATCCAGTCTTGGCCGTGGGAGGGCGTTTTTTGCAGACCATCCAGATCGAGGAAGCCAAGGCCGCAGAAGACATAGCACGCATACGATTTCCCATTTCTGTCTGAATGGGCCAACTTCCATTAACGATGAATCCGGCTTGGATGATGGCCGAGACCAACGTTTCCCAAGCGTTTGGATGTTTATGGGCAAAGACAACAACCAGTCTACCCGTTGGATTGAGTGCTTGATGGCACGCTTGAAAAGCCTTGGCCATCCCTTTTTCATAAGCTTTTTTAGAAACCCTGGCATCGTTACCGTAACGGCTGGAATCATCGATCAATTCTCCGTCGTCGGTCTCATGGTTCCATTTGGGTGACAATGGATGTTCAAACGCAGCATCCATTTCAGGAGAAAGTCCATGGAGTGAACGCCGAAGCCAAACATGGAAAAAATCCATCGCATCCGAATAGGGAATGGCATCGTAATAAGGC
>JADGCV010000045.1 GCA_015228815.1 Magnetococcales bacterium
ATTCGTGCGAAAAAACCGGAAACGAGCTGCTGCCATTGCCCATTCGCATCCCGAAGCCCATCGAAAACCTTAGTTATATTAATAAAAACCCTAGCATTCGGATCAAGCCAGACTCCCCCCTTCAAAGTAAGTTTCCCGTCGTTGTTTGCGGCAAGTTTGGAAAATCCCAGTTACACCGCGTTTCTGATCGACCCAGGCCATGGACGGGAGCGAAAACCTCCTCGTCTCCTCATGCCCCTGGTCACATCAAGGCATCGATCATGTTGCATGAATACAATATAAGTTAGAGTAAGCCGTTTCTTTGGATTGCGGGTCGTCGATACTTGTTTTTTCACAGTGTCTTTTCGGTTCTTGATGCAGTCACGTTTAACTTATTTCATTAAATTTATAATATTTAATATACAATAACTTTCTCGAAGAACGGAGAACCGGAGCAGTCCAACCGTCACGGAATCCGAACAGTGCGGTCCGTGGGAGCAAAAAACAAGCGAGGAGTTGTGCCATGGCAGGGGAAACAATGATGTTCAAGCTGAGTGGGGCTGCCCAGGCGGCGCAGGTGCCCATGCTGTCCGGGAAATCCTTTGTGGTGGGCTCGACCGTGGCGACGGGCGACGGCATGGCCAACTGGATCTTCCTGCACCCAATGTCCGGCAATGAGGGCATGGTGGCCCTCAAACTTGAGGGGGCAAGACAATCGGGACAGCTTTCGGCGTTGGTTGGCAAGACCGTCACTGTTGGCAAGGCCCCCATCGGGACGACCGCCGCCGGAAAATGGCTCATTCTCCATCAGGGGGCCACGGGAATGGCTGTCAAGGGGGCTGCGGGCGGGGGCGTCGCCATGCAACAGATCGGCTTCAAGGCGGGTGAAAAAGAATTGGAAACCGCTGCCGTCAAGGGCACTGCCGGAAAGGGCGCCATGGGCAAGGGCACGGTGGTCTGCACCGGCAAGGGGGCCTTGTCCGGAAAAACAGCCATGACCGGAAAAGGGGCCATGGCTGGAACAGGCATGGCCACCACCAAGGGAACCTTGATATGCAAGGGAGCCACGGCGGGGACCAATGGCGCCATCGGTGGTCAGGTTCTCGGAGGCAGCGGTGCGGCTGTTGGTGTCAAGGCTGCCGCCGGCGCCAAGGGGATCGCCACGGGCGGAACCATCTGGACCGGCTCCGGCACCAGTCTGGGTCTCGGTCTGGGCCTCGGCGCCTGGGGACCGATTCTGCTCGTCGGGGCAGTCGCCGCGGTCGGCGTCGGCATCTACAGTTACATGAAACGTCCCCCGGAAGAAGGCGAACTGGAAGAGGCGATCAGCTGATCCCGGAATGATTCCATGCGCGCCACCATGCATAAAATCTCGATTCCGTGGAGAGATGCACCGTGAAAACCAGAATGATGGCTGCACTCGGTTACATGGGCGTCTTGTGTCTGGTGCCATTGCTGCTCAACCGTCAGGACGGATTCGTGGCGTTCCATGCCAGGCAGGGATTGATCTTGTGGATCTGGGCCGCGTCATCCTTTTTTCTGATGCATTTTCCGGGATTGGGGCCATACATCTTCAGTACCTCGATGGTTTTGGTCACGTTTGCCAGCCTTGTCGGCCTGGTCTCGGTTCTGTTGAACCGATCCTGGAAATTTCCGATCATTCACGGACTTGTCCTGCAACTGTTTGGCGAAAAGAACGGAGATGCCGCCCGTGGGCAGTGACAGGACCGTGCATACTCAAGGCAAATCCGGAATGTTGGATTCCGAAGAACTGGAACGGCACCATCATAACGCCCTGTATCTTGTGGTGGCGCTGGTCATGATCTTTCTGACCCTGGTCATGGCGCTGCAACCGCTGTATCTGAGCCAGGTCCTGGGGTTGGCGCGTGACAATGCGGGGTTTGTCAACGCCAATATTCAGGTCATCACGGAATTGGTCGATCTGCTGTTCGTCGGCTATCTGGGATACATTTCCGATCGCATCGGGCGCATTCCTTTGATGATCTACGGATTCCTGCTGGCGGGTGTCACTGCGTTCCTGGCGCCGTTCGACATCGAAATCGGCGCCTTTCTGGGAATCAGTGCCCTTGTGGTTTTCTACGTGGTTCGCATTCTCATGTCACTCGGTGGCACCCTCATCTGGCCTCAGGTCGCCACCCTGGCCGGAGATTATACCCGGCCCGACGATCGGCCCAAATTCCTGGCCAACGTCGGCTTCATGATGGCCTTCGGCATCACCCTGGTCTATGCCGTATTGATGCAGATGCCGGAACAGATCGGTATCACGCCAACCATGTGGCTGGCCGGACTGATCGCCCTGGCAGGCGCATGGTTGGCGAAAAATCTTCTGGTCGATACGACCCAGCATCTTGAGGTCATCCGCGGTCCATTCCCGTTCAAACAAATCTGGGAACTCGTCAAACAGGAAGAAGGTTTGCGCCTCAGTTTTCTTTCCGCCTTCACGGCGCGCAACGACATGGTCATCATCGGACTTTTCCTGATGACCTGGTATGTGTACTTCGCCGATTTACTGGAGGGAATCACCCATACCCAGTCCGCTTCCCGTGCTGGAATCGTGATCGGTCTGGTTGGGGTTGTCGTCCTGATTGCCATTCCCTTTTGGGGACGACTGACCCTGCGCATCGGTCGTGTATCCGCCATCGCCTTCGGCCTGCTGCTGTCGGCCATCGGCTTCACGAGCATGGGGCTGATTCTCAATCCTTATTCATGGTGGATCCTGGTTCCGGTCACCATCATCGGGGTCGGACAGGCGGGCTGCATTCTGGTACCGCAAACCCTGGCTCTGGACCTGGCTCCCGAGTCCATACGCGGCTCCGTTCTTGGTGTCTTCAACACGGTCGGCTGTTTTGGCGTCATCTTCTTTCTACAGATCGGCGGAATTCTTTTTGACTGGATCGGCCCCACGGCACCATTCGTATTTACCGGTATCATCAACCTGGCACTGTTTCTCTACGCAATGCTGGTCATGAAAAAATCAAGCAAGGGGCATTCTGTCGCCGCTGCACAACCTATGTCGTCCATCCAGTTTTGAGGGAAAGGCCGGTCATGCCTACCATCGTCTTCGGACTGATCTCGATCGCTCTTGGTTTATGGGGACTCTCCACCTGGTGGTGGTCCATTGTCGAAATGCTTCGGGGTATTGTCCCCCTGCTGCTCATCGTTCTTGGTCTTGTGGCTCTTGGTGCGGGCGTTTCCAAAATGCGCATTGGTCGCCCGAACGGGCAGCCGGATGCGGAATTGACGGAACATTCCCAACAATCGGACGAGTAAACAACGATGTTTTCAAACAAAGGCGTCGAGTGTGGCCTGGAATACCGAAAATACCTCTTCATCGTTGGTGTCATCGCCGTCATCGGTCTTGCGGGAAGCTATTGGTATCTGAACTATTTCCTGGATGAAATCGGCATCGACTCGGAAAGGGCCATGGAGGTTACCCGCGACATGGGCCAGCAGGGGGTCGCCGCCATCGCGGCCATTCCCGGAACCCCGATCCAGTCGGCCCCACCGTCGATGCTCCAGGGGCAACCGGCGGCATTCTGGCAACCCGCTCCCGGCACGTCCGCGGCACCGACGGATCAGGAATCCTTTTCCACCGTGGTTCGATCCATCCTGCCCAGTGTCGTCAATGTCAGCACCCAGAATCGTTCGACCCCGTTTCAGGCGGGCATGGCCCCGGCTGCTGGGACCGCGATCCCACCCAATCCCGAAGGAACCTTGAAATTTGCCAGCCCCTTCACGGGCGTGGCCATGGAAAGCATCGGTTCGGGGGTGATCGTCTCCGCCGACGGTTATGTCGTCAGCAATTTTCACGTCGTCGAAAATGCCCAGAACATTTTTGTCACGGTTTTTGGTGTCCAGGGAACCCAGCGTTACCCCGCCGAGGTGATCCGTCTCGACCCGGCCCGGGATCTGGTCCTTCTGAAGATCAACGTTCCCCTTCCCCTGCAGGCGTCGCCCCTGGGAAACAGTGACCTGATCCAGGTCGGCGACCCGGTGATCACGGTTGGATGTCCTTTTGGACTCGATCAAACCGTCAGCAAGGGGATCATCTCCGGTTCCCGCAAGGCAGTGACCATCGAGGGGGTGGTTCACAAGGACCTCATTCAAACCGACGCCGCCATCAATCAGGGTAATTCCGGTGGACCGCTCGTGTCACGCTTCGGTTATGTCATAGGCATCAACACGGCCATCTATTCGCCAACGCAGGCATTTTCCGGGGTTGGTTTTGCGGTGCCGGTCAATGCGGTCCGCGAGTTTCTGGGGGAAATCATCACACTTCCCGAAATCACCCCGGCCATGGCCCAGCAGGGTTGGACCGGACAAGGGCAGACCGTGGCCGCCCGACGGACGCCACCAGCCATTCCGGCCAATGCGGTCGCGCCGCATGGGGATCGCGGAACCTGTGAAAGCTGTCATGTCATCCTTCCCGCGGGACAATTGGCCCATCTGCCGACCTCCGCATTTGGCATTCCGGGGGGGGCCAATGGGTTCAACGTCGCCATGCCCGCCACCACGATCGATCCAAACATGGGAACGGCCCCGCCAACGCTTCAGGAAACCTCCCTGATCGGCGCCGATTTCAAACCGCTCGACGAAGTGTTGATTCAACGGTTTTCGCCGCCCTTTGCCAACGGTGTCTTTGTCCAGGGTATCCTTCCTGGTTCCGCGGCGGCCATGGCGGGTCTGGAGGTTGGCGACATTCTTTTCAAATTGGACGGACGCTGGCTGCGCTCTCCCGAGGAACTTGTGGCACGGTTGAAAAAGTATGCGATTGGCGACAAGGCGCGGTTTTCCCTGATTCGGAAACAAAAACGGATGGATCTGATCGTATCGATCACCCCTCCGCCGGTCACGACGATGGATCCCCGGCAACCGGTCACCGGTCTCCAGGGAAATGCGGCGGTTTCCACGGGCAACGTCAACCCCGGTCCCCCCCCGCCGACGGAGTTTGAATGGATGGGCATGGAACTTCAGCCGATTAAGCCCGCCATGGCCAGCAAAACTCAGTCACTTTCAGGCAAGCAGGGAGCACTGGTTCAGGAATTGGATCCTGGTTTACAGGCCGAGCAGGCGGGTCTGCTTGTGAACGATATCGTCCTTGCCATCAACAGTCAGCCGGTTTCCACCAATGCGTTATTGGATCAGGCCATCAAGGCGACCTTATCAGCCAAAACCATCCTCTTGGATGTCGAACGTGACAACAAACGCATGTTTGTCACATTGAAATAGATGACCATGAAACGTTTTCGCCAGGTGCCTGGCGGCGGACAGGAGAGACATTGATGGACAAATTCAAAGAAGGTGGTTCCGGATCGACCAGGAAAGAATGGCAGCCTCGGGATCCTGGAAAAAAATCGGGTAACAAGGGTGAAGAGGTGCCAGGCGCGAATGACACAATGGCGGACAATCTTGATCTTGTATTGCAACAGCAATTGAACGACAAGCTGAAAAAGGCTTCGGGACCCACCGATGAAAAGCCCGATGCAAAAGTTGCGACCGGTCATGATGTGACGGTATCGGACGCTGCCATCGGATCGGAAGGCGAAAAAAAAGAAAACGCCGCGAAGGATCTTTTTTCCCAGACGTCGATACCGGGCACACCATCGACCTCCGTGGCGGCAGGAGGTACGGGACCATCCGGGACCACCATCGTTTCCGGCGACACGGTGAAGGATTCCGGCAAAATCGCGGAAAAGTCGGCTGGAAACACCGATGAGAAGGGGCAGGAAAAAGATACCGCAAAGGCGTTGCCCTCTGCCGCGATCCCAGTGGCCCAAACAGCGACTGCCACGACTCTTGACGATAAGCTGAAGGGGTTTTCAACGCGGATGGACGAAAAGGAAAAGAGGAAAAAATCAATCTCCTCCGCTCCTCCCGAGACATCCTTGGCGGTCACGACCGCTTCCGGGGAAACTCCGTCGATTCCCGTGGACAAATCGATGGCCCCGGCGGTTTCCGGGGAGGGAAAACCGGTCCAGAGCGCGGAATCACCCGCCCCATCAACCTTGAAGAAGCTGGATGAGACCAGGGAAGGTTCCGTGGTTGCCACGGTTCAACCACCTGTTTCCCAGGGGAAGTATTTCAAGGATTCAACGGCAACCACAAAATCAGCCGAGGCCTTGGCGGAAAAGAAGGCGGACATGGCCCAGATGGCCGATCGGTTTTCCGATCTGGCGCGCATTCAATCCACGACCACCGATTCCCAGGATGCGCCGACTGCGACGACCGCTACAACAGCATTGGCCGAACCGGTGGTACCCTCTGCCGGAAAAGCCGTTGTGGCACCGGAATCGGAAGCGAAGTCTGTTGCCGCGCCGTCCGTCGTGGCAGCACCGGAATCGGAAGCGAAGTCTGTTGCCGCGCCGTCCGTTGTGGTCGCCCCGAAATCGGAAGAGAAGCCTGTTTCCGACACGATGGCTTCTCCAGATTCCGTCACGACCACGCCCCCTTCCGATCAGGTCGAGCCGCCACCCTTGCCCAAGAAGGATGCTTTTGTCGCCGCAGCTGAAAAAGAGCGTGTGTTGAAGATGATTCGCGATGCCGCGACCAAAAAAATGGACGAAGGCTTCGATCTTCGCGCCATGCGGGAAAAACAGGAGGCCAACCTGGAAGCTCGGGAAACTGGATCGGCAGCGACAGAAGCCTCGCTTGCTGCGCCCTCTGCCGCGTTTTCCATCGAGGAGGACGTTACGACAACGACTCCGATCGACGAATCACCCGCTGCCGCACCCGTTGTCGCGTCGGACAGCGCACCGGTCGTGCAACAGGACGAAGCGCCAGCCGCGTCGGTTTCCGAGGAAGGTCCGAAATGGACTTCCGGAGGACTTGTCCCGCCAACGCCCAGGACCACCTCCACGGGACAGCGTGGAAAAATGGATCCGCTGCCTTCCGCGGCCCAGACGCGGGTCAACGAGGCGTTTCTTCGTCAATTGAAGGGACAACCCCAGCCTGTCGATGGCGGGTCGTCTCCCGATGCGACCGCCGAAACGGCCCAGGCAGGCCAAAGTCAAAAGAAAACCGGAACCCGCAGACGCTCGTCCCAAGCCGGAGCCACGGAAATTCCCGTCGAAACCCTTGGGCTTGGCATCTACAACGCCCTGGGTGACATGGTGGGCGGGGCTGTTCACACCTTTCAGAAGGTTTCCGGGAAGAAGCGTACCCTCGTCAACCCGACGCCTCCGGAAACGGATGGACTGCCAACGTCCACCCCGTTCAGCGGCACGGATCGCGCTGCAAAAACGATGGCCAAGGGGGTCACGGGTGTCGTCGGTGGTGTCGGCGGAATCCTTCAGGGAGGCGTCAACCTTGTGGTTGGCACCGTCGGGGTGGTGACCATGCCGATCGCGGGGACCGTTGGGGCCATCTTCCGTGCGTTCAAGCAGGAACCCAAGGCAGGACCGGACCAGGAATGATGGGGGATCAGGCCATTTGCCAATCATGAGACACTTATCTTCATGTCAACAACCCGAAAGATAAGAGGATGAAAGAGAAGGTATGAAAACATCAGGACAATCGGGGGGGCCACTCCTGCTCGGCATCGATCTGGGGACATCCAGGACCATGGTGTTGTCCAACAGGGGCGCACGCGCCACGGTCCGATCCGTGGTTGGCTATCCCAAGGACATCATCGGCGTCAAATTGATGCACCAATCGCACATGATCGGAGAAGAAGCCCTCAAACGCCAATCCTATCTGGATATTCACTATCCACTTGAGGATGGGGTTTTGAAGGAGGCCAACGATCAGGCCTCGGAAGCGGCCAAGTTGCTTCTCAGGCATGCCATCAGCCTGGCCAATCCGGCACCGGGTGATCAGATTTACGGTGTTTTGGGAGTTCCGGCCCGGGCATCGATGTTCAACAAAAATCAGCTGCTCAAGATCACCCAGGAAGTCCTCGACCTTTCGATGGTGGTCTCCGAACCGTTCATGGCCGCCTATCAGATTGATCAGCTCAACAATGCCATCATCATCGATATTGGCGCCGGCACGACCGACATTTGCGCCATGAAAGGGACCATTCCCGGCGTCGATGAACAGGTGACCGTCCTGAAGGCGGGAAACTACATCGACCTTGTTCTGGAAAACCTGATTCGCGAAACCTACCCCAACGTGCAAATGACCAACAATCTGGCGCGCAAAATCAAGGAACAGCACGCCTTCGTCGGTACGCCCAAGGAGGAGGTCATCGTTCCGCTCCGGGTCAATGGCAAACCGGGATCCTTCAATCTGACCAAGGAAATTCGAACTGCCTGCGAGACGATCGTCACCGAAATCGTGGAACACCTGCAAAGTCTGGTCATGGTCTTCGATCCCGAGGATCAGGAAGAAGCATTGCAAAACATCTACCTGACCGGCGGTGGTTCAAGCATTCGCGGCATGGAAAACCTGATCGCTTCGATGATGAAGGATTACGGCCATGTGGTGGTGCGACAGGTGCCCGATCCGGACTTTTGCGGTGGTTCGGGAGCGCTCAAACTGGCCATGGAACTGCCCCCACAGTATTGGGAACAGGTCGGGCAGGTTTCCAGGTCGGTCAAATAACCGGACACGATCCTTTTCCCCATTGGAGAATTCATCATGACGACAACCGTTCAAATTCCTTCGGGAATCGGCGCCAAGATGCTCGCGGGAATGAGCTATCTGGGCATTCTTTCACTGGTTCCTCTGGTCGTCAACCGGGAGGACAGTTATGTCCGCTTTCACGCACGCCAGGGAATCATATTGTGGATGTGGGAAGTTCTGGCCATCTACAGTCTGGCCATCCCTGGCCTTGGGCGTCCCTTTTTCAGCATTTCCGGATTGCTGTGCTTCCTTTTTTCCGTCTTCGGACTGGCGTCGGTGATCATGGGAAGGGCGTGGAAATTGCCGTTGATCGGCAACTGGGCCGAGTCCATTTAAGGTAGAAAATGGGAATGGGATGTCACTTTTCGTGCGACCGGGGAGATGAATGGTGACCAAGCCTTTCGTTTCCCTGATCCTCTCCATTCTGTTGCTGATTTTTGCATCGCAAAACATGAATACGGTGCAAATTCGTTTCATTGTGGGGCCGACCATCGAAATGCCGCTGATTCTCATCATTTCCGGGGCCTTCATCTGTGGATTTGTCCTGGCAACCTTCAACCAACTGGCGCGCAAGACCTTGCGCAACCGACGCAGGAATGAAGGTTTATGAGTTATCCACAATGCATCATCTGCTATCAATCGGTGGGCTGGATCGGCTTGATCGCCAACATCGCGCTCTCCATATTGAAGGTTTTCGTCGGCGTCATTTCCGGATCCCAGGCACTGCTGATCGATGCCCTGTATTCTGCCAAGGATGTCCTGACCTCTTTCCTGATTGTGTTTGGTCTGAAGGTTTCCAAGCAACCGATCGATCAGGAACATCAGTTTGGACATGGCAAAGCGGAATTTCTTTTTTCATTTACCGTCGGCATCTGCATGATCCTCATCACGGGATTGTTCATTTATTTCGAGGCCGACAAACTGTTCAAAGGGGGAACCCACCAGGCGCCGCACATGATCGCCTTGTGGGCGGCCCTGTTCGCGGTCGGGGCCAATCTTTTCCTGTGGTACTATACCCGCTGCGTTTCCACTCAGATCAACAGTCCGATCGTCTCCGTCCTTTCCCATCATCAAAAATCCGACGCCTATTCTTCGATGGCGGTCGCCTGCGGCATCATCGGCTCCCATTATCTCAACCTTCCCTGGTTGGACGCATTGGTGGCCGTGGGGGAATGCATCGACCTTTTCTATCTGGGGGTCAAGATTGTCTGGAATTCCATCCAGGAACTCATGGATGTTTCGGCGCCGACGGAAATGATCCAGCGTGTCCGGGAGCTGGCGGGCACCGTTCGCGGCGTGAAGGCGGTGGAACAGGTACGGTCGCGCCGTGTCGGTCAGGAGGTCTGGGTGACGGTCGTCATCGGCGTCGATTCCGAACTGACGGTCGAACAGGGCAAAGAAATCAGTCTTTGGGTCGAGGACCGCCTCATGGAAGGCATTCCCCATATTGGAGACCTTACGGTGCATTTCAAGTCGGTGGAGGGATCCCTTCCCGAACTCAATGCCCTGAAAGACGATATTTCTTCCATGCGGCAAAAACTTTCTGAATTCCATGCGACCCAACCCGATCCCTCCAAGGGAGATGTTTCCTGATGGGGACCGTTATTCTATCCATTGTGCTTTTTGCCGCCGTGTTTCTCCTGGTCTCGCTGGATCTGGTGAACCGCGGCGCGGCCATGGTGATCGGTGCCACGGGATTTCTTCTCCTGGGTCAGGCGCTCGACTTCTACAGTCCGGCACAGGCCCTGGAGGCCATCTATTTTGACAGCCTGTCGCTGTTGTTCGGCATGTCTCTTATCTCCAGTGTTTTGTTCCGCTCGGGAATTTTCAATGATCTGTCCACGCGAACGGCGCGTTTTTCCGGGGGCAATCCGACCCTAGTGTTCACGCTCCTTATTTTGACAACCTATACTTTGTCGCTGTTCTTTTCCAACCTTTCGGTAATGATCATCATGGTGCCATTCACCCTGGCCTTTTGCCGCTCCATGGGCATGGCCGCAGCGCCGATGGTGGCGGGGGAACTGGTCGCCTCCAATCTTGGGGGGGCTTCCACCCTGGTCGGAGATTTTCCCAACATGATCATCGGCGCCGCGGCCCAATTGCATTTCGATGATTTTATCCGCTCCATGATGGTGCCAAACCTGTTTTTTCTTGCCATTCTGCTTGTTTTTTTCCAGCATCGTGTCAACCCGCGAAACCACAAATCGTCCCGGTCCTGGAATCAAAACGAGCCTGCTGGCATTTCAACCACCCAACCGGTCGATGGCTATCTGTTGCGTCTTGGCTCATGGGTCCTGGCGCTGACCCTCATCGGTTTTCTGCTGGCGCAACCGCTTGGTTTCAGGCCCTCTTCGGTGACCTTTGTCGCCGGTCTGTCCGTCCTGGTTCTTGGTCGCATCCCCCAACATGAACTCTTCGAGGCCATGAGTGGTGGCGATCTTCTTTTTTTCCTGGGCCTTTTCGTCATGGTGGGTGGATTGCAGGCCGCAGGCATCCTGGAGGGATTTCACCAACTTGTGGTCACTCTTGGCGGGGGCAGTGCCACCGTGTCCTTTCTTGTCCTGATGTGGTTGGCCAGTCTGGTCACCCCGTTTCTCAACGCCGGACCGACCACGGCGTTTCTGGTTCCCGTCGCCAAATCCTTGAGTCTGACCTTTTCCGATCATGCGGTCTGGTGGGCGCTCTCCCTGGGTGTTCTGGCCGGGTCCTCGGCTTCCCTGTCGGGGGCGACCGCCGGTCCGGTCGTGGCCAGCATGATGGCCGGTCGCATGCGCGGATCGGATACGCATTCGGACGGCTTTATTCTCGATTTTCGGAGGTATTTGCGCCTTGGCTTGCCTGTTTCTGGAATTTTTCTTCTTCTTTCATCATGTTACATTATCATGATCACATTCTGAAATGAAAAACTTCAGATCCTCTTCCCCGTTTATTCCCTTCTGCCGTCAAGGATGGCGCATCCCGGCGGCGGTCCTTGTTTTTTTCTTTTTCGGTACCATCGCCTGGGGCATCCATCTGGTCCGGGACCACCGGGACCAACTCAATTCGCCCCTGTTTGGTCTGGCCAACACGCCGAAGACCGCCACGGCCAGTGGCCATCTGGTGGCACTGAATACGACGACACCTCCGGACACCAATCCGGTGCGCGTGGCACTGGTCAACATCGCCGGGCAAACCAAACCCCGGAACAATACCCCTGCCGGCTTCATTTCTTCCGGATCGGGCGTTCTCGTCAATCCGAAGGGGTATGTCGTCACCGCCTTTCACCTGATCGAAAATTTGTCCGAGATTCAGGTCCGGGTGCAAACACCTTTTGGTCCACGCGAATATTCCGCCAAGACGGTCAAGGTTGTGCGGGAACATGATCTGGCCCTGGTCAAGATTGTTTCCCAGGATGTCTTTCCCTACATGGCGCTTGACGACAGTCCCCTCATCAGGCCGGGGGCCGAGGTTCAGGCCTGGGGCGATCCTCTGGGGACCGAGGCCATCGCCCGCGTGGGCACGATCGAACAGGTCGATTTGACCCGTCCCGTGCCCATCATGGAACAGAATCTGACCCATCTGATTCAGACCAATGCCATATTCCATTGGGCCCAGAGCGGAGGTCCGCTCATCAACGATCAGGGCAACCTTGTCGGCATCAACCTTGCCGTCGAAGCAGCCAACGGGACCATTGTCGGCTATGCCGTCCCGGTCAACGTCCTGATCACCCATTTTCAGGAGGTCGTCACCTTTTCCCGCACAACGGGGATCCCGGCCACGAACGGTCAACCGGCCTTCGCCAGCGAACCCGCACCCCAATCGGCACCGCGTCCACCGCGAATGGCCGACCGGTGGTGGCAGAAGGTACAGGGCATGCTTGCCGGTGATTTTGGAAAAAATATTGCCCTGCAAACGCCAACGAATCCATCCTCCACCCGTTCACCGGGAATGGGCGATCCGGGACACACGCCATCGTTGCGTATTCTTGGTTATACACCACAAAACTTCTTTGGTTTGCTGCTGTTGGGCTTTGTCTCCGGAATCAGCGGCGGGATGATGACCATGGGTGGTGGCATCATCAAGGTGACGGGTCTGATGTGGTTTTTCGGCTACGGCCTGCTGCTGGTTCGCCCCGTGGCCTATATCACGAACATTTTCATGTACGGAGCCGCCGTCCTGCGCTATCGGCGCCAGGGGCTGTTGCGCTTCGATCTCTGCAAACCACTGATTCCCTGGGCCATGGGCGGCATGGTGTTGGGGTATTTCATCGGCAACGTCATGTCGAAGACCGCCATTCAATGGCTTTTGGGCGTTTTCGCCCTGTTGCTGGGCATCAAAATGCTGGTTGAAATTTCCGAATCCCGCAGCGAGCCCGAGGAATGGTCCGAGGAAACGATGTCGGAGAATACACCGCGTTTTCGTGAGGGAATGATGCCCTGGCTGCGTAAATATTTCGGCAACCAGATCGATACCGACAGCCCCGCTCCTGAATTCAAACATCCGATCACCCGGCATGGAATTCTCGGTCTGCCGATGGGGATCATCAGTGGCATTCTTGGTATCACGGGAGGCGTCATCGAAGTGCCGCTGCAACGGTATATCGCCCACATGCCGCTCCGCAACGCCATTGCCAACAGTGCGACGCTGGTCTTTTTCGCCTCGTTGGTCGGATCCGTCGTCGCCTTGTGGCATGGCGTTCAGACCGGCTCGTTCGACCTGCAAACCCCGCTGGTGATGGCCCTCATCCTGACACCGGGTGCATTTCTCGGCGGCATGGCCGGGGCCTGGATGACCTCGGTGATACCGCTGAACATGTTGCGTTGGATCTATGCGGTTTTGATGTTTGTCATCGCTGTAAGGATGTTCATGATATGAAATTCGAGGCTGTCACCATCGTCACAGTGGGTTTCATCGGTCTCTTTGTCCTGATTCTGGCAGCGTTGTTCTCGGAACAATCGCTCCGGAGAATGGATCCTGCCGTCGATCAGCCGGTGTTGACCCGGCCCGCGCCGCCGCAAGAATCATTTTCCGATCCATCCCGGGGAATGACGGCGCTGTCGCCCCATCAACCTCCGGTTCCAGCGCCCCACGCCATGGGAACCAGGCCTCTTCCCCTGCCTGCCGCCCGGCCACCTGTCGGCACGGAAACGTTCGTCAATCCCAATGCCAAACTTGCCGAAGGCCACTGGAAGGGGCTTGAAGCCTTGCCGCTTTCGGACGAGCTGAAAAAGAAATTAAATTTGCCGATGGAACTTCAGGGACTGCTGGTGGACGAGGTCACCATGAATGCCGCCGAGGCCGGTCTGTTGGCCGGGGATGTCATCGTTTCCGTGAATGGCAACAATGTCAAGAGCCTTGAGGACTTGCTTGTGCAAACCCGCAGGGTGCAATCGGCGCAGAATGCAGCCATCAACGTTTATCGCAAGGGAAGAATGCAGCAGTTCATTCTTCGGGCCAGGACAAACCTTGGGTTTGCCCAGGTGGAAACGGCCCCCATGATTCTGCCTGGGGAAATCATGCCACATCCCTATCGTGGACCGTGTACCCAATGTCATGCCATTGGGACAACCGGGCATATTGTTCCGGACCCGGATGGGATCATCCTTCCCCCACCGCCGATACGGGCCGGCATTGCCCCACCGCACAAGGATCGGGGACCGTGTCAGGCATGCCATCCGATCATCAATTGAGAATCAAGGATTAAGGATCCAATACATGGCCAACAACCGTTCCCCCGTAACCCTCATGGACGAACTGCGACTGATCTCCTATGCCACCTTTGGAGTATTCAAAAAGCTGGCGGCGCGGTCGATCGAATCATTCAATGCCACATTTACGGTGGACAACGACCTTCGGGCGCGTTTCTACCGCGAGCGGGGCGTCCGGCAAACCAAACATGGACGTTATTGGCAGGCGGTTCCACTGCTTGAAGAGGTATTGGAACATTGGCCGAATGATGAGGAAACCCTGTTCCACCTGGGATACAGCTATCTGAAGACCGAACAAACCCGGGAAGGGATTCATGTTCTGGAAAGGGCAGTCCGTTTGGAAGATACCAGCCCCCGGGTCAGTTCCATTCTTGGAATGGCCTACATCCAGGCGAAGGAATATCAAAAAGCGGTGGATCTTCTGCGCCAGGCCATTGTCAAGACTCCAGGAAATTTCAATCTTCACTATCGCCTGGGATTGGCTCTGGATCACCTGGGCGCCTATGAAGAAGCCATTGCCGCCTTCCAGGAAGCCCTGGCGATCCGACCCGGCGAGATCAAGGTCTATCAATCCATCGGCTTCGTCCTCGACCAGCAGGGCAAACATGAAGAAGCCGTGGTCTATTTCAAAAAGACCTCCGAACTCAAGGAAGCCTATCAGGAAAGTTAAGACGGACGTAACCGATCATGCCTGAAAAGCCAAACGACGCCATGGACGAAATGGACGACCTGGGGCTGGAGATGACCAGCAGCGAACGCATGCGGCGCATGAAGACGTTGATGCGTCAATTGTACCAGGAGGAAGCCTCGGTCCATAAGGTCACGATTCCTCCGATCCGGTCGAAATTGTTGATCATGATTGCGTCACTCGGCGCCATGGCGATACTGATCGCTTCGACCTTTTACAATTTCAACCGCTTCATCGCGGCGGAGGAACAGGTATTGTCCTCGCGGGGACACATTCACGATGCCTTGCAGCGCCGATCGAATCTGTTCGGCAATCTGGTCAATCTGACATTGAACCATGCCATGCTTGAACAGGAAGTGTTTCGCTATGTGTCGGATGGTCGCATCGCCCTGATGGGCAGTAACCCACTGGCGAACGCCGCATCCGCCGGAACTCCATCCGCCGGGGCCAATCCTTCCCCGTCGGTCCCGACCGTTCCAGGCGAAGGATTGCCCCCCGCCGAGGCACTTGCCCGGCTTTTTGGTCTGGTCGAACAATACCCCGACATCAAAACCTCGACGACCTATCAACAACTCATGGACAAGCTGGTGGATATAGAAAACCTGATCAGTACACGCCGTGACGAGTACAACACCGAGGTGAAATTCTACAACACCATGATCACCTCCTTTCCCTGGTGGGTGATGGCCAAGATCATGGGTTTCAAGCGCTATCCTTATTTTACCGCGCAAGAGGGTCCCGACAACATGAATATGGAACTGAACGCCAACAAGTTCATGCGTCTGGTTCCGGAAAATGAATTCGGGAAGATGCAACACAAGGAGCACCAGTTGATCAAGGAAAACCCCGTCCCGGCGCATCAAGCCCCATCTGGCGTCACTTCCCCGAAAGAAAAGGCCGCCGAAGAGGGCGTTCCCGAGGTCAACGGCCACCAACCGGAAGCGCAGCCCCCTGTCGATTCGAAGGGCGGTCCACCGTCGCATTCCGTGGAGGAAGCAAACCCATGAAATACCCCCATTGTGTCCAATGCCGCGATGAGGTGACCTGGTACTCCATCTGGTTCAACGTGTTCATGGTCGTCTACAAAATCGTGACCTCGCTGTTGACCAACTGCGCGGCGCTCATGGCCGATGCCTTTCATTCATTGGCCGATCTTCTGGCGAGTGTGTTCACTCTGGTCAGCCTGCGTATTTCCCACCGTCCGCCGGATGATCGTTTCGCTTATGGATATGGAAAAATTCAGCACATTTCCTCGGGGATTGTTGGGCTTATTTTGATTGTTGGCTCGATTTTCATTCTTGTGGAGGCCCTGCTGAGCATGATTAACAATACCTTTGCCACTCCGGATCGGACGGCCCTGCTGGCGGCACTGGTCTCCACGGTAGGCAACGAATTGATGTATCAATACCAACGATGCGTGGCCATTGAAAACAACAGTCCGGCGATCATGGCCAATGCCTGGGACAACCGCTCCGATGCCTTTTCGTCGGTCGGCATGGTCATCGGCTTGTTTTTCGCGACGATTCTCGACTTTCCCATCGCCGACCCCCTGGCTGCGATCCTGTTGTCGATGCTGGTGATCAAAATAGGGGTCGAATTGATCATCGAGGCGGTGGACAATCTGATGGATGCCTCACCCGATGTTGCCGAGTTGAAGGGGCTTTACCAGATCATTCGCACTTTTCCGCGTGTCTTGGGGATCAATTATCTGCGCGCCCGCAGTCTTGGAGAAAATCTATACATCGAGGCGGATATTTGTGTCTCCAAGGATCTCAAGGTTTTCGAGGGCGACGTCATTCTGGCAGCCCTGAAGGAGAAGGTCAAACACGAGGTCGAAAACATTGGCAGCATTCAATTCTTTTTGACCCCCGAGGTCCGGAAATAGGGAGAAGGCCATGAAGAATCAATCCATGGAGCCTGGGGAACGGATCATCATTGTCGGGCTGATTTTTCTGATCGGAATACTTCTGACTTCTCTTTTTCCGGAGGGGCTCATTCCCGATTTTTCACGGACCACGCCCCCCTTGGCCAACCCGGACAACGGTGCCAACTCCGGGCTGACGACACCGATCATGGATACGCTGCGGATGATTCCAGTCGCCCAGCCGAGAAATCCCACGGATGCCGGCAACGGACAGTTGGCGGTCATTTTACTGCAATCGGCGCCACGGGTTAATTTTAGCGGCAAGGTGCAGCAACTTTCCGAACAACCGCAAAGCGACGGACAACTTCATGTCTGGTTGCAGGATGCCACCGGGGTGGAGACGCGGATTTCGGTCGGTCCGGGATGGTTTCTGAAGTATCTTGGCTGTCCGTTGGCCCACGATGTCGTGCTGGAGGGGTCCGGATTCACTTTTGAGAAGGGAGGGCGCAACCCACTGATCTATGCCAAAAACATTCGGTTGAACGGCAAGGTGTGCCAATTGCGCAACGATGAGGGGTTTGCGTTGTGGTCCAACAAGTTGCAATAATCCGGCCATGAACGGACCACGCTCTTTGTCCTTTCGGCTTCTGGTCTTGTCCGGGGTCGTCAGCCTGGTCGTCTTGATTGCTTTCGGCCTGTGGGGAAGCGGATGGTGGAATCAACTCCGTTCAAGTGCCGAAACGGGCCAGACCTCGGGCCAGGTCCAGGGAGAAGTGTTCGGCAGCATGCCGAAACCGACGCAACCCTCTTTGCGGCAACCTGTATACGAACTGATTGCACCGCCGTCCAACCTGCAACGAATGTTGATTCGTCGCATCCCCACCATCGATCCGGGCGCCCGGATGCCCCATCCCGGTTGGGGACCCTGTACCAACTGTCATTTGATGCGTGGGGGACCGCCACCCGGAAGTCAGCCTGCAACACCGGTGGCCAAGGTTTGGGAACAGGTGTCCCGTTACTACAAGGTGGGTCCGCCGATTTTACCCAACTCACCCCGTCCCCATCCCCCTTCGGGTCGCTGCATCAAATGTCACGATATTTTGGTGTATGTACAGACCAAATGATTTTTCAGGAGAAACCGAAATGACGCAGCAACCAGGATCCGTGGATGAGGGCTTCCAGAATCGAATCGCCATCATGGAAGGTCTTTTGAAACGGGTGGTGGAGGTTCATCTTTCCACGGCAACCCATGTCAAAAGCCTGGATGAAAAACTTGCCAAATTGGAACTGACGGCGACAACCCTGTCCAACGTCATTCGCAAACTGGATTCCATGAACGATCAGCAGGTCGCTGCTTCAACGATCAGGGGGGCCGTTTCCGAGGAGACGAAAAGTTTTCTGGCCGAGGTACGCCGGGACATCTCGCGAATCCATATCGGAATCGACCAACTGACAAAACAAATCAGTCACCCCGCCCAGGACAGCCCGGTGCTTTTCGGAGAGATTTCCGAGATCCGCCACACATTGGGACGACTTGTTGAAAAACTGGAACAACCCGATCAAACAGCGGTTCAGGGACCTGTTGCCGAAAAACTGGATGCCTTGGCACGGGTGCCTGAAATGATCGACAAGTTTGGATCGCAGCAGAGTTCCCTGATGCAGGCCATGGAAAAACGGATCGATCCACGGGTGATGATCTATCTCAAGCCACTCATTGAAATGCTCGAAGAGGAGGGGCGCCAGGCCGAGGAAATGAAAAACCGGGCGTTGCGTCAACTCAACGACCTGTTGAACGGCAAGCAAACGGGAACGGATCGGGAAATTTCGGCAACGCTCAACCATGTCGGTGTCGAAATCGAAAAATGTCAGGCTGCCTTTGAACGGACGCAGCAGGCATTGCAAATTGTTGTCACCCCCTTCCAGAATGTGGGCCATCTGTTTCGCGGCAATCTGGAAACGATTGTTCAAGCCCACGATCTGATGGCACAACTGCACGCCGATTTTCCGCGCTTTTTGGAAGAAATGAAAGCCATGCGGCACGATGACATCAAGGAATCCGTCTGAACCGACCATCCGTAAGGTTTCCGCGGCATCGAGCCCGGCAATTCCGATGGACTTGAGATACTCATGGAGGTAGCCCATGTTGCAACTTATTCCCTACGGCGTTGCTGCACTCGTCGGTGGCTTGCTGGGCAAGAAATATTTTCCCATTCTGGCCGATCAGACACGAAAGCGCAAAGGTGTCCTGGCAACTTCACCCTCGATGGAACACATTGAACTGCTGGGTGAATCGATGCTCCAGGAGGAGTCCATCATACTGGCAACGGAGGAGGTCCCCCTGGACAACCGCTTCGGCAACCAGATACTCACCAGCGAACACGAATTCACGAAAAGCGCCACGGTTGCCTTGACGATCGGTCAGGACCAAACCAACGGAGGACAGGTGGAGGCAGTTTTTCTGCCCATTATGAAAACCCTGATCCGGGGTGAATTGAAAAAAAGCCTTCGTGTCGATTTCGACACCATGATTACCCGCCGGGTCAAGATCAACTTTTCGACGCAACCGGGTCAATGGGTGCGTTATCGTTTGACCTGGAGACAGACCTCCCGTCGCGGTTTGTTCAACCTGAAGATTGGCGGTGAAATACACAATATTCCCTATCTGGTCACCTTCGGCTTGTCCCATGCGGTAGAAAGCCTGGAGGAGGGAAAAAATGCTGGAGCCTGAGCCGGCAACAATTCTCATCGTGAACAATAATCAGGATTTTGTTTCCTGCCTTGATCAAATATTATCCCCGTTTCACGAGGTGGCAGGCATGTTTTCTTCCCGTCAGACCCTTGAGACCGCATTGAAGCTGAACCCGGATCTGATCTTGCTGGATACTGAGTACGTTTCCGAACCGAATGGTTTCGATGTCTGCCGACTATTGAAAGGAAATCCACATACCAGGGAAATTCCTGTTCTTTTCTGTATCCACAAATCCCTGGAGAAAAATCAACTTGATGCACTTGATGCGGGAGCAGACGATTTTGTTCCGTTACCGATCGATGATCGATTTTTTCTTCATCGTATTGGCATTCATCTGAAAGCGTGGCAGCGAAAACGCGCCCTGGATAAAGCCGTCACGGAAATCAGACAATTTTCCAACGCCCTGAGGGAAACCCTGAGTGCGGCGGAACAGGTGCATATCCAGAAATCGCGTGTAGGCATGGCTTTGCAAAAAGCCCGTGAGAAAGCGGATTTGGCCAATAAATCCAAGAGCGAATTCCTGGCCAACATGAGCCATGAAATCCGTAGCCCCTTGAATTCCATCATCGGAATGACGGATCTGGTATTGAACAGCCAGATGACCATGGATGAAATTTATTCCAATTTAAGGATTGTACATCATTCTTCCCTGGCGCTGCTCGATCTGATCAACGGTATTCTTGACCTTTCGAAAATAGAATCCGGGCATTTCATCCTGGAAACCATTCCCTTCGATTTGACGGGACAGATCGAGAATGTCTGCGAGATGATGGCAGTCAAGGCTCATCTCAAGGGGCTGGAACTTTATTGCCAGGTTTCGCCCCATTTGCCATCAACCCTGGTGGGCGATCCGCTCCGGTTGAAACAAATTTTGATCAATCTGATCAACAATGCCATCAAGTTTACCCAGGAAGGGGAAATCGTGGTCTCCGTCCTGGCCGATGCCCGTCAGCCAGAAGGTGGAAAAAGCATATCGATTCGATTTACCGTTTCCGACACCGGTATTGGCATATCGAAGGAAAAACATGAGATTATTTTCCAGGATTTCGTTCAGGCGGATGGTTCCACATCGCGCAAATATGGTGGTACTGGACTTGGATTAAGTATTTCTCGTCACCTGGTTACCATGATGGGAGGAAAGATCCATGTCGAAAGTATGCCAGATCGGGGGAGTCATTTCTATTTTACCATTGAATTTCCACTTCATTTACAGGAGGATCGCTCTTCCATCGAACAACCCTGGATCGACCTTCGTCGCCACCCTCGTTCCGTGGACGAATTTTCCCTCCAGGGGCATCGGATTCTTCTTGCCGACCTTCACGCCACGGGACGATTCATCCTGGAAGAAATGCTTTCCGGTTTTGGTGCATCCATCGTAGCCAAACCAACCGGGTCCGCCCTGATGGAGGAATTGAGGAAAGAGCGTAAGGATCCGTATGACGCCATCCTGATCGATGAGTCCATCTTGCATGAAGGGATGGATCCATCCGAATTTGGTCCATCGGCATATAAAGGAAGGATTGTACTCTTTCTTTCTACCCAGGTTTCACTCAAGGACCTTGAGATGGATCTTTTATTTCTGAACCCAACATCCCTGAGGAAACCGGTCCGTCGCTATCACCTGCTCAAAAAACTTCGAAACATCATGGCGACCGACACGGGAGAAGCCGGTGAAGGTGTACTTGCAACAGATGAACATTCCGAGATTGAACGGACCGAGGTTACAAAACCATCCCATCCGATGCATATTCTCCTCGTCGAGGATATGGAGGAAAATCAAAAACTGGCCACGGCCACACTGCGACCGCACGGCCACAAGATACGAATCGCCAATCATGGCCTTGAAGCCCTTGAAATTCTGCGCAAGGAAACTTTTGACCTTGTCTTGATGGACTTGCAAATGCCGGAGATGGATGGTTTTGAAACCACCCGTCGTATCCGATCAGGTTCGATTGGCGGGGCCTGCAATCCCCAGATTCCCATCCTTGCGGTCAGCGCCATGGTCATGATGAATGAAAAACGGAAATGTTACGAACTTGGAATGAATGGTTTCTTACTGAAGCCCTATCGATCAATGGAGTTGGCCGCTCTTGTAAATCAATTCAGTCCGGCGTTGCCGCTTTTGCCTCCGAAACGGGAACCTTCCACCGATGGGGAAGCCGTTGTATTGAAGCCTGTTCAGATCGATGACGATAGTCTACGTCTATTGAAGACTGCGTTCATCAATGACAGCAAGGAACATTTGGAAAAACTGCTGCGAGGAACCAAACAGAAAAATTCCAAGGCTGTCATCAAGGAAGCCTCATGGCTGCGTTCCATCGCCTCCCACATTGGGGCTTCGCGGGTTGAATCGCAGTGTATACGTCTGATCGGACAAGTCGAGATGGAATCATGGGAAGATGCCTGCTCGATCGCCAACAACCTGCAACAGAAAGTGTCGCGGGTCTCCCAAACTCTTCTTGAAGGAAAGGACAGCTTATGAAGGTACTCATTGCGGATGATGAATTCAACAATCGAAAGTTGCTTAGAGACTATTTGAGGAAACATGCACATTGCGATATGACCAGCGACGGCAAGGCAGCCCTGGAGTTGTTCATCGCGGACCTTGAAGATGGTGATCCGTATGATCTGGTTCTTTTGGACATCATCATGCCGGTCATGGATGGGCAAAAGACGCTGCGTCGCCTTCGTGAGGCGGAGAAACGTCTGGCGCCGGGACGTAAAGAGACGCCCATCATCATGGTCAGTGGCATGGACTCTTCTCTTCAAGCGATGGAGGCCTATTTCAAGGGGGGCTGTTCCGACTATCTGACGAAGCCGGTAACGAAAGAGGCCCTTCTGGAAAAATTGCGTAAACTTAAATTGATATCCGAGTCCGAGGAGGATTGAAATGACTACGCGCCTCACTCCGTCCGCGTCGGAAGGGAACCGTCGGAAACATGAAAGAATTTTCTGCGGACTGCCCATGGAGTTCAATGGATGCGCGGGAAACGCCTTGGATGTCAATGAAATCGCGATTTTTCTGATTCTGGCCTCCCCGTGCGAACTCAAGGAGGGGCAGATCGGCGTTCTCAAGTATGTGATGGATGGGCAGCCGGTCGAGGAGCGGGTTTCGGTCGCCCGTGTCACCCGTGCTGGGGTATCTCTTGCTTCCATCGAAGAGACAAGCTCTTTTCCCGGATTGATGGCCTCTTCCCGAAGCGGAGTCAAATTTGTCGAGCACAACAAGACCGAGACGACGGCGCATTTTCGTGGCGAATTTGGCGCCGGTTTCTGGCCTGATTTTGCACGGCTCTTCGAAGGTCGGACCACGGGACGGCGCTACCATCTTAATTTTGCCAACGTGGCAACCGTTTCCCCTTCGGGTTTGGCCATGCTGTTGACCTTGGAATCCTACAATGGAGGTCAGAAGAACGATATTCGTATTTCTCATTGCAACAGGAAGGTTTATCAATCGCTTTCCAACCTTTTGGTGCCCGGGGTCGCGCTTACCCTTTCCACGGACGATGATGAAAAGGAAAATTTGCATAAATTCAGCTATACACTTGTCACAGATGAAATGGGCCAGGATATATTGACGATTGGTATTGCCAGGATGTTCGATTACAATTGTCGCAATGATTTTGCCAAAATCTATCGTGGACGTATCCGGAAAACGCAATATGTCCTTGATTTCCAGGATACCATTCACGTTGGCAAGGCGGCCTTTGGAACTATGTTGTTGCTGAACCAACATAATCGGGAATATAACGGAGGAATAATTCGCATTATCCACTGTAGTCCATACATTCGTGGTATTTTTGAAGGTATGAAATTTGAGAGATTTTTTGAATTTATAGAATAAACCGTATCCCGATTCAAGTTTAATTGAAGGAATAGGCAATGACGAATGAAACTATGAATCCTACGGAATTATTTATACAAGAGTCGTTCAAAAGGTTGAACTCAGTTCATTCCGACCTTGATCAGGTCCATGTTGGAGACGCTTCGGTCCACATGGCCGCGCTGGATCGAATGCTGCGCACATTTCGCGGCATTCGCGGTTCGGCATCTTTTCTTGATTTTCAGTCCATTGTTGCGTTGAGCCAGGCGTTGGAACTATTGCTGGAACGTCTTCTTGAACGGGCCTTTCCGATTCAGGAGGAAAGTCTGGATTGTTTGAGACAGTCCACGGAAAAACTGCTACAACTTTTGGAACAGAATCCTCACGGCAGCCATCTTTCGATTGACGACAATCTGCAAAGCATTGAGCGACTTTTCGAACAGCTCCGCCCCCCACTCGATTTGGATTTCGATCTTGAACATCATCCCGATGCGGTCGCCCAGGCGCAGGAACACGGTCTGTCCCTTTATACGATGGACATTCCCCTGTCTGGAAGCGGGAGCGACAAAGAAAACATTTTCAAGGATTTTCTTGCCGCTTTCACTGTTGTTGGCAATATTCATGCTTCCCTTCCGGATCTTGGGGCGTCATTGTCACTGGGAGGTGATTATCCGGAGACAAGGATCAAGCTGTTGGTCACGACCGTGCTTCAAAAAGAGCTATTGTCCAGTCTGACCCGGGTGCCGCTCGATTGCATCGAACCGATGCACATTCCATTGTCTCCCGCGATCCAACCTGCCATCGAGTCGTCCACGGCGCCATTTTCTTCCGGGGAAACGTTGGTCGGTGTCACCGAAAGTTCAAGAGATTCCATGCCGTCGGAGGTCGTGTTCGCACAAGAGGCGTTGGAATCCGTATCGCAAGAAGAATCGCCGGTTACCGAAGAACCGGATGCGGGCATCGATAATGTTGAGGAAGAAGCGGACATTCTGGAAGATTCCCAGCTTGGAAGCGTTGAGGAACAGCGACGCCAAGCCTATTTTGCCGAGCTTGAACGTCAAAGACACGCCCGGGAGCAGGCGTTTTTGCAGGCGCGGCAACAAGAAGCTGTGCGGGTGCGGAATCGACGGCGGATTTTTCTGGTTGGTGGTGGTTTGGCTGCGGGAATAGTTTTTCTTTCTGCCGCCTATTTTTTGTCAGATCAGGAGGATTCTCAGGCAACGGTAAACGGCATGCCAACCACAGCCGTTGCCGATCGGGTTTCAACCCCGTCTGTTTTACCTTCGGAGGTCGGTCCGGATGTCGTCAAATCGACGGCAGCACTTCCGCGAGTTGAGCCGGTCAAGATGGAGGACAAACCAGAACAATCTGCCCTTGCAACCAAGGATACCAGTGGCACTGCCGCACCGGTCGTTATCGACACCAATCCGATACCTCTGTCAACGCCGGTCACGGTATCTTCTACGGCGATTTCCGAACCCAGCTCATCCAAGCCATTACCGATCCAAGACCTTTCGACGTCTCCGGAAACAGCCCAGACGATCGGGTTGTCACAATTTCGTGAGGAACGTGTTGCGCCTTTGTCGAGTGCCAATCGCCCGATGGAGGGGTCCAACAAGGATGATGATAACCGTCCGGGCGCTGTTGCGGAGGCGCCATCGGTCTCCCCTCCCGCCGAGGCGCGGGACTCATTGGCCCCTTTTGTCAAATACCATACGGTCATGGACCGCCTGAGCGATTCCCCATACGAAACGATCACGCCGCCAAAGGGAGAGAAAAGGGGGGTTCTTACCTACAGGCGCCACCAGGATGGGGATATTGTTTTTTCCCTGGTTGGAATGATGTTGCACACAGCTTCCCGTCGCGGTGACACGTTCCGGATTACATCGGAAACGATTCCTGAATTAAGGCTTGTTTTTCAGGTGATACCGAAGGAAGCATTCATGTTTGAATTCGATGTCAATGGGGTGGTCAAAGTACCAAGGGCGTTTTGGGACTCTTTTTCGCCGATCAGTAAACGGGCGGTCAGTGTCAGTCGCGTGATCAGCGCGGGTTCCAAAGGTATTTCCGTCCGGGATCTGTGTGCTGTTTCCATCACATCAATAAAGAAAATGGTTGATCGGAAAAAGTGAAAAATCATTGAGATGATGGTGCATCTTTTGAATCGATTCATTTCTGTTTATCGAAGTGATCGAGTGGCCCGTACAATCGAGGAAAAGTCCTATGAAGCAGGTCGATCTTGGCATTGCCCGCATTGCCCATTTGGTGTGGGAATCTGAACTGGAGGAGATGGTTCAGCAAAAGCGTCCTTCCATGCACCTTCAATCTCACGAAGAGTGTGAACTTGGCCTGTGGTTGCATGGTGAAATCAACTATGAGATGGGTCATTTAGCTTCGGTCAAGCATTTGCTTGCGGTACATCAGCAATTTCACGTAGCCGCGCTCCGGGTTATCGAATATCTGAAGCATGGCCCATCGGCCACCGTAGCCCGAGAAATGCAGAAAGTCAGGGAATTAAGTCGTGATATTGTTTATTTTATTACAGAGATCGAAATCGACTCGTTGGAACAGAAACCTTTGAGTCATTTTTCGACGCATCCCCTGAAGAATATGATCTATCGATTTTTCCATGTTTCCAACGAACCGCCGACGGAGGGTCATGGAATTCTTGAAGTCAGCTACGCCCGATTGGAGCATTTGCGATGGTCTCGTGATCTGTTACGATCCTTTCATCACTGGGGAAGGGAAGCGGATCTGATTTCTTCGCGGCAGTGTGCGGTTGGCAAATGGATACAGCAGATTGGCCTTCCCAGTGGACAACACACAGAACTTGTCAAGGATTTGCAACAAATCCACGAATCTTTCCATGCAAAGGCGGAAGATACGCTACATTTGTTACGGCGAAAAAACATTACTGGATCAGAAAACGCCTATCGAGAAGTCGTGCGATTAGGACGTGAAGTATTGTATTTACTTACCAGGATTGAATTGGCATTTTTACAATCAGGAAGTATTGCCACTCCAACCAATTTTATTAAGATGTGATCGTAACCGAGTCCGTAATCGTTCAGACATCCTGGCAGGTTCTGACCTGTCCCTACCGAAAACCTCATCCGGCCCAATTCTGGCTCCATTCCAGCGACATTTTGGTGATGGGACGTTGGATTCTGCTGGACACCGGTGGAGATTTCCGCAAAAATCAGACACAAGACTCGGGTCTGAGTAGTTGTCGGTGCCCAAATTCCTCTGAAACGGGCACGAGGTATCGAAGCCTCACCGCTGGTGTGCTCTTTGATAAGCTGGAACCGGAATTGAATCAGGCAGATTTCCGCATATATTGGTGGAGGAGTCCACCGAGATGCGGAGTGGCGATGACATCACCTGCCCCAATTGGCTGTACCGTCCTTGACTCGGGGCAGTCTTTGGCCAAACCAAGATACGTGCGCGTTTCGTGGTAGTAGGTCAGGTATAAGGTCAGGGTCCGTCGCAGGTGTTCCTGGTTCATCACGATGACGTGTCCAGGCACTCCCTGCGAATAGACCCGATCACCCGTTCGCAATGGGCGTTTTTTTGGCAACACAAACACAGTCAACGTGTTGGGAAGTTGGTGGGAAGTAGATCGTAGGCGCAGTTTCGTGATTGGTGATTATCGAAGGGGATCCACGAATACGGATGACTGGCAAGTTTTAAACGAGCAATCTATCGTAGATGTCCACAGTATAGCTGGGAGAAGCGGCTGTTCCAGCGGTCTCTGCAATGACCGGTTGATCCACCGGTTTTCGCGGAATTCTGGTCAGAAGCCCGAAAAGGTTCTCAATTTTCGCCAAGAATTTTGTGCCTGGCGCAGGGCGATGGCCTCCATTTGAAGATCAAAATGGACCCGTCATGCCGTTTGAGAGGTGTTCAACCAGGATTTCGACTTTTTTATCATGGTAAAAAGGCTATCATGGATTTCCGGTGAATGCGCAACTTTTCAAAGTTGAAGGTTGATCGGGTTTCAAGGAGGACCAACAAAAGTGAAACAACGACAATTGATCAGCTTCGACTGGGCCTTGAAACGCCTGTTGCGCAGTAAGGCCAATTTTGAAATCCTGGAAGGGTTCCTCACCGAACTTCTGCGCGAGGATGTGCGCATCGTTGAAATCCTGGACGGAAATACCTTTGGAACCCGCGCTGATCACGCGACTGACACTGACCGCCCGTTTACTGATCGGCGAAAAAGAG
>JADGCV010000046.1 GCA_015228815.1 Magnetococcales bacterium
CCATGAATTCCCCGACAATTTCCATGGTGATCACCTCGCTATCCGATAATGCTGGTGCGAAGCCTCTTTTACGAAGGCGGCGCGAGCCAAACAATTCATGAAAAAAATTGTCTACCGTGCAGTACACGGAGATGATAAAATCTCCTAGCGGCATGGCCCGGTCCTCCTATCTGATTGTGTTTACTCAAACACAGGAGTAACTGTTCAGACCCCTCCTGGATTTTTTTCTCCTTGCCAGTTTTCAAGACTGGTGCAATCAACCGATCCGTCAACGCACCATACTCTGTAATGCGCCAAGAATCCGCCAACGGTGCCAACACTGTCGCCAAAAGCAAACGCCTGTTCCCTTGCCTCTGCCCCACATCCTACGGGAGAAGGGAAAAAAGCAAGGTGGGGTCTGAACGGTTATGAATGAAACGTCGGCGTGGATGAGGTTTCGACCTTCAGAAACTGACGGTCATGCCGCCATAAATGGTCCTTCCCATTCCCGGAACCGAAGTGCCCCAGGCCAGGGAGGTTCCCATGCTTGCTCCTTGTCCGACATAGGCGCCGCCGAGGGGAAGATTGTAAAACTGATCCAGGGTGTTTTCGACGCCAAAATCAAGGCGGAACCGATCCCATTCATAACTGGTGCGCAGATTGAGCAGCCCATACCCACCCGTCTTGACCTCGTTGCGGGTTTGGGAAACATCGTCCTTGGGGGCGACCAGGATTTCTTCGATGGTGTTGGTCCAGCGGTCCTTTTCGTGAACCAGGGATAATTTACCGTTCAGTGGCATGATGTTGTACAGGTTGTCGCCGGTGGTCTTGTTTTCGCCGCCGACATGGTTGAGGGCATGATTGGAGGTGAACCGACCGTAGTCTTCGGTGTCGGCCAGAAGCAGATGGCTCGAAAGATCCAACCCGAAGAGGTCGGCGGATTGATTGACGAATTGCAGGTAGACGAAACCGGTGGTGGCGGTCAGGCTCTTGACGACGTTGCTCGTGCTGCTCGACGTGGTTCCATTGGGGTTGGTACATACATCGGCGGGACAGCGTTGCACGTCGATGTAATCCTCGATATGGGTGAAGTAGGGGGTTACCTTGAGTCCCCACCGATCCTTGGCGCGGCCATGGAAATTGGCGGTGGCGCTGAAGGTGTGGGCGGTCTCGGGTTCAAGGTTCAGATTGCCGAGATAATAGTTGCCATCCCCGGCCAGGTTGATCATTTCCATCGCCATGGTGGTGGTGGACCAGGAATAACGCTCGTAGAGGTTGGGAGAACGCATCTTGCGGGCATAGCCGGTTTCGAGGGTGTAACGGGCGCCGGGGGTATAACGGACAAGGGCGGTCAGGTCCAGGTTGTTGTCGGTGCGGTTTCGGTCGGCGGCATTGAATTTTCCCGGAACGCTGGTGGGGCTGGCCGGGTCGCCGTAGACGCCCATTCCGGTGCTGACGTTATTGTAGCCCTGGATCGTTCCCGTATCCATGAAAACGTTATCATTGCGGATGCCCATCTGGGTGAGCCATTGCGGGTTCCATCGCGCCTCCCACTCGGCGTAGACATCCAGGCGGTCGCGCTGGCCATCGTTGATGTTCCAGAAGGTGTTCGGCGCCATTCCCCCATAGGTGAAACCGGCGGGCAGTACCGAGGGTGACGGCGGCCACCAGTCATCCAGACGGTACCGTTGTCCCTCGATGCCCAACCGGAGAAGATCGCGCTCCGACAGGATGATTTCTCCCTTGATTTCGGCCCCAAGTGTTTGACCGTCGGTATTCATGGGCATTCCGGGGGCCTTGAGTCCTGTCGAAGTGGTATACAGGAATTGTTTGTCATCGGCAAAATCCATGCGGTGACGGGTATTCTCGTCATAGAGCCGTGTCTGGAGTGTTCCCCAGCGATAGGTTCCTGTGTAGTGAAGGTTGCCCAGAATGGATTCGTTCAAGGTCATGTCCATGCGCTGATTGGGAAAGCCTTGATAGGGGATATCCTGGAAATCGAGTTTTAATTCGAGGATGTGGCGATCATGGCGTGCCGCCAGTCCCAGTTCATGGTTGTGTACTTTGTATCTGGAGGAGCCGACCTCATCCCCGTCGAGCCAGTCGCGATCGGTGGCGGCAAGTCCGGAGGCCTTGAACGCCTTGGCTGCCTGGTAGTTTTTCGATTGTGCCGTCGATCCGGCATAGGACATGCCGAATTTTTCCCCAGCGGCCTTGAGGGACAGATTGCCACCGAAGGCCGATCCGTTGCTGCGATAGAAGGTGCCAGCCTTGCCTTTGAACAGGGTTTCCGCGCCGGGGGCGGCGAATTCGGGCGGGGCGGAATCGACCTGGATCGTGCCGCCGATGCTGTCGCCGCCGACACTGACGGGGGTGATTCCGGCAAAAACCTCGACGCTGTGGACATTGGTCGGATCGATGTAGGACAGAGGTGGGTTCATGTGGTTGGGGCAGGATGAAATCAGATCGATACCGTTGACCTTGGTCCGCAGGCGATCGTCGGCCATGCCGTGCAGGACCGGAAGACTCGATACCCCGCCACCTGTTTGCAGGCTCACCCCCGGAATGTCCCTGAGAAGCGAGGCCGCATCGTTCGTCGCGGGAAGGAGGGGCGTCAATGCGGATGCGTCACGGAACAGACCGGAGGCGTTCGTTTCCGTGATCCTGGGCGCGGTGACCTCGACCTCTTGCAGGACCGGGACCTGTCGGGTTTCCTTTTCCGTGGAGGAATCCTGTTTGGCAATTGTGCCTTGGGCCGCCGCAAGATGTGTCGCCAGGGTCAAAGAAAGTCCGATTCCAAGCGACAGGACTCGGTTGAAAGGAAGAAAAGACATCAAGTTGGCTCCAATGGTTGATCGTGGTCCGGGGCGAAAGAAAATGACCAGGGACGATCAGCAATTGAAGGGCCAGTAAAAAAATACGTAATAATATATGGATATATAAAATGAAGAGATGTCGGTCGTGTGGTATGACACGCTTTCATGCGGTTTCACGCAGTGGATTCGTGTTCTTAAGACATGTCGAGAAGATTGGCGCCCCAATCCCCGAAGGGAATTGGGGCGTCGGCGTTGGCGGCGGTGTTCCTGGGCTGATTGGCATGTGTTTATTTTATTGTGTTTTATTTCAGAACGTGACGGAGAGTCCGCCAAGGAATGTCCTTCCCATTCCGGGGACGGGCGTTCCCCAGGGGACAACGCCGCCCGACATGGTCGCCCCCTGACCGACATAGGCGCCACCAAGGGGAAGATTGTAGAATTGATCCAGGGTGTTTTCGATTCCGAAATCAAGGCGGAACCGATCCCATTCATAACTGGTGCGCAGATTGAGCAGCCCATATCCACCCGTCTTGACCTCGTTGCGGGTTTGGGAAACATCGTCTTTGGGGGCGACCAGTATTTCTTCGATGGTGTTGGTCCAGCGATCCTTTTCGTGGACCAGGGAGAGTTTTCCGTTCAAAGGCATGATGTTGTACAGATTGTCGCCCGTGGTCTTGTTTTCGCCGACGACATGGTTCAAGGCGTGGTGGGAGGTGAAACGGCCATAGTCGTCGCTGTCGGCGAGAAGATAGTGACTGGAAAGGTCGAGGCCGAAGAGTTCCGCCGATTGATTGACGAACTGTAGATAGACGAAACCGGTGGTGGCGGTCAGGCTCTTGACGACGGCGCTTGTGCTGGTGGCGGAGGTGCCGTTGGGATTGGTGCAGACATCGGCCGGGCAACGTTGTACATCGATATAATCTTCGATGTGGGTATAGTAGGGTGTCACCTTCAAGCCCCATCGCCCCCTGGAACGCCCGTGAAAATCGACGGTGGCGCTGACGGTATGCGCGATCTCGGGATCCAGGTTCAGATTGCCGATATAATAGTTGCCATCCCCGGCCAGGTTGATCATTTCCATCACCATGGTGCTTGGGGACCAGGAGTAGCGTTCGTAGAGATTGGGTGAACGAACCTTGCGGGAGACGCCGGCTTCCAGGCTGTAGGTGGTCCCTGGGGTATAGCGCAGCAGGGCGGTCGCATCCAGGTTGTTGTCGGTGTGTTCGCGATCGGCGGCATTGAATTTTCCCGGAGGGCTGGTGGCGATCGTGGGATCCCCATAAACTCCCATGCCTGTTTGTAGGTTGTTGTATCCCTGTACCGTTCCGGTATCCATGAACACATTGTCGCTGCGGATTCCGGCCTGGGTAAGCCATTGTGGATTCCACCGGGCCTCCCATTCGGCGTAGGCGCCGAGGCGGTCGCGTTGGCCATCATTGATGTTCCAGAAGGTGTTCGGCGCCATGCCGCCGTAGGTATAACCGGCGGGAAGAACCTCGGGTGATGGCGGCCACCAGTCATCCAGCCGGTATCGTTGCCCCTCGATTCCCAGGCGCAGAAGATCGCGGTCCGAAAGGATGATCTCACCCTTGATTTCGGCCCCAAGCGTTTTTCCATCGGTGTTCATGGGCATTCCGTCGGCAAGGATGGTCGCGGCGCTTCCGTAGAAAAACTGTTTGTCCTGTTCAAAATCCATGCGATGGCGCGTGTGTTCGTCATAGAGACGCGCCTGGAGGGTTCCCCAGTCATAGGTCCCGGTATAGTGCAGATTGCCGAGGATGTTTTCGTTCAGGGTCATGTCCATGCGCTGGTTGGGATAGCCCTGATAGGGGATGTCCTGGAAGTCGAGTTTGAATTCGAGAAGATGACGATCATGGCGCGCCGCCATGCCAAGTTCATGGTTGTGTGCCAGGTATCTGGAGGAGCCGACTTCATCCCCGTCGAGCCAGCCGCGATCGGTGGCGGCAAGTCCGGAGGCCTTGAACGCCTTGGCTGCCTGGTAGTTTTTCGATTGTGCCGTCGATCCGGCATAGGACATGCCGAATTTTTCCCCCGCGGCCTTGAGGGACAGATTGCCACCGAAGGCCGATCCGTTGCTGCGATAGAAGGTGCCAGCCTTGCCTTTGAACAGGGTTTCCGCGCCGGGGGCGGCGAATTCTGGCGGGGCGGAATCGACCTGGATCGTGCCGCCGATGCTGTCGCCGCCGACACTGACGGGGGTGATTCCGGCAAAGACTTCGACGCTGTGTACATTGGTCGGATCGATGTAGGACAGCGGTGGGTTCATGTGGTTGGGGCAGGATGAAATCAGATCGATTCCATTGACCTTGGCACGCAGGCGATCGTCGGCGAGGCCGTGAATGACCGGAAGGTTCGATACACCTCCGCCCGTTTGCAGGCTGATTCCAGGAATGTCCCTGAGAAGCGAGGCCGCATCGTTCGTCGTGGGGAGAAGGGGGGTGAAATCGGCCTCGTCGAGGCGCAATCTCGTTCCGGTGGCAGGCCCGGTGATCCTTGGCGCGGTGACTTCGACTTCACGCAGGACCGGGACCGCGCCGGTTTCCTTTGTCGAAGAGGAATGACGTTCGGTGTTCGTGGTTTCCGCCGCCGCGAGGCTTGCCGCCAGAGTCAGGGGCAGTCCGATGCCCAGGGGCAGGACTCGGTTGAAGAGTGACAGGGACATTGAGGTTTGCTCCACATGGTGTTTGAGACTTGAACGGTGATCATTGCGACGCATGGTCTTTCGGCAAATGCTGTTCCAATAAATATATTGTTTAATTACAACATGATATACTCATTGGCCGTGATCGGGTTGTTTGAAATGACACAGTCTGACGCCTTATCGCCGGATGGGGCGATAAAAGTCCTGAAAGATCATGGAAAATCGATGGCCATGGACTGGCGCACTTTATAATGCGAGGATGAATAACATTAATTTATTGTCTAAAAATAAAATACAATTAATATTGTAGATTGCCAACAGATTGAACCGAAATTTCAGGGTTTTGACGGTATTTCGAATTGACAATGGCGGCGGGTGGGGTTAATTTGCGTTTGATCAAGTTCACCAACATGAGGGGGGTTCCACGGGTGCGCGGGTGTGGCAAATCACCCGGTTGTCGAAGTGGCCTTGTCATCGTCAACCAGACAGGACGGGATGGTTCGGGACGGAAGCTTGTTACAGGCTTCCTCGCGGGGATGGATCTGGTTTGGGGCCGGAAACCATTCGCGATGATGGGTCGGGTTGAATTGAATTTTCTACATTTGAAACAGCGATGATTGAGGTCGTGCCGTTTCTGTTCCATATAAATGAGGTCTGGGAATTCACCAAGGAGAGGACACATGTCTCACAGTACCACAGAGCATGCCCACCACTGGGAAGTCAGTTGGGCACCCATGGTTTTGACCGCCGGCATCCTGTTCTTGGTGCCGCTCACCTTCGCCGCCTGGTTCGTCTATCAGAACCAGTTGTATGCGACGGTGTTCGCGGGAATAGGCACGCCGCTGCTGCTGATCGGGGTTTCCAAATGGGTTTCCGAGGGGTTGAGTCACAAACCCCTTCTTGAGGGGGTGTCACCGAAGGCGTTGCCGATCTTCATCATTTCCGAGGTTTTCATCTTTCTTGGATTGTTCACCTCCTACTGGATGATGCGGTTGTCCGCCGGGGACCATTGGCCTCCCGCGGGAACTCCGGCGGAGATGAATCTGGCTCTGCCGCTCATCATGACGGTCATCCTGGTCGCTTCTTCCGTGACCTACCACATTGGCGAGCACAAACTGGATCATGGCGACGTTGGTGGTTTCCGGTCGTGGCTTTTGATCACGATCGTTCTGGGACTGACTTTCCTTGGATGCACCATCTACGAATACCAACATTTGATGCATGTCGGTTTTGTCCCTTCGACCAATGCCTACAGCACGGCGTTCTATTCGATCACCGGTTTTCATGCCTCCCATGTGATCGTCGGCCTGGGGATTTTCCTTGCGGTGCTGCTTCCGGCGCTGGCGAACAAGACCAACAAGTATTTTGCCTTTTGCGCCGGCCTGTACTGGCATTTTGTTGACGTGATCTGGTTCTTTGTCGCGACCCAGGTCTATTACTGGTGATCTTTTGTCCGAACGGTCGGCCTGTTCACAAGGCCGACCCGGCGCCAGGAAGGCTGCCAGGAAGGTTGTGGGACCATGTGGCGAAAATGGGCGTTTGGCGCGGCGGCATTGATCCTGGCCTTCATGGCATCCACCTCCAGCGCGGAATATTTCAGGCAGAAGGAATCGGATCTTGATCCAAAGATTTTTCGGATCGACGAACAAAAGTTCATGGGGGTCAAATTGGATCCCGCGCTCGAACTCCTGGATGAAGGGGGGCAGTCTCGGTCGTTGAAGGACATGCTGGGGAAGCCGACCATTCTGGTCTGGTCTTATTTTACCTGTGACGGCAGTTGTTCGGCGGTGAATGCGGAACTTCTGTCACTGGTGTCGCAGACGAAGGTGCAGACGATCGGCGAGGATTACCAGGTTTTGACCATCTCCTTCGATGCCAACGATACGTTGGATTCGATCAAGGAGTTCAAAAAGAAACTGGCCCTGCCGGAACCCATGGCGCAAAGCTGGAAGTTTTTTTTGTTCAAGGATCATGACAGAATCAAGGAGGTGACCTCCGGCACCGGGTTCAAGTTTTTCTGGGCGCCGCAGGATAAGACTTTTTATCACCCAAACGTTTTCATCTTTCTGACGGCGGAAGGACGGATCAGCCGCTATCTGTATGCCTTGATCAACACCCCGAAGGATTTGGGGCTGGCGGTTCTTGAATCGAGGCAGGGGAAGTTCAAGATCAACGAGACGATCGATTACGCCATCGGGCTTTGCTACAGCTACAATTACAAAGAGGGTCGTTATATTTTCAACATACCGATGTTTGTGGGGTTGGGTTCCTTGTTCTTGGGGATCTTCATATTCATCGGATCCGTGCTTTTCTACCGATTTCGAAAGACAAGGGAGGAAGGGTAACATGAAAGGGCGAATGGTCGCTTTATCGATGCCGGGGGTGCTGCTTCCAGGGGCGGCCTGGGCCGCGGATGCCGCAAAAATCGTGGATCCGGTGGAGAGTTGGAATCATCTGTGGCACGAGGTTCTCGTGGACCTTGTGATCATGGGGACGATCTTTGCGGCGCTGGCGGTGTACTGGCTGATCAAATATCGGGCGACCAGTCCGGATCAGGTGGGGCGTGGGCCGACCCTGTCCCGGGCGCAGGCCTGGTCCTGGGCGATGGTTCCCGCCTTCATTTTCATGGCCGACGACTTCTTCCTTGCCGCCAAGGGATGGACCGTCTGGAATACCTATCGCAAAGTTCCCGAGAATGCCTTGGAAATCAAGGTCACGGGAAATATGTGGTATTGGCAGTTCGAATATCCCAATGGCGTCACGACCACTTATGCCTACGATACCAAGGAAGGGGACGGCCTGATGGTTCCGGTCGGTACTCCGGTGGTGCTGCGCATGACCTCCAACGATGTGATTCATTCCTTCGGAATGCCCGAATACCGGGTCAAGGAGGACATGATGCCGGGGCGGATCACCTACATTTGGTTCTATCCCAAGGAAGAGAAGAAAACCTGGGTAACCTGCGTCGAATTCTGCGGCACGCTGCATTCACAGATGTATTCTCCGGTCGTTGCGGTCCCTCCCGCCAAATTCGATGCCTGGCTGCAACAAAAGAAGAGCACACTGTGACCGAGGTCAGGGCCTTTAATCAGGAAGGAAACGGAACATGAGTACAGCGTCACATGGGTTTAGCCTGAAAGAGTGGATTTTTACCACCGATCATAAACGAATCGGCGTCCTGTACCTGATCGGATCCATCGCGGCGTTCGCGGTGGCGGGTATCATGGCGCTGATGATCCGCATCGAACAGTCGAGTATCGGACCGACCCTGGTGACCGATGTCGCCACGGGGGGCAATCAGTACAATGTATGGTTGTATTTCCATGGCGCGGCCATGATCCTGGGCTTTTTGATTCCGGGATTGACCGGGTTTGCCGCCAACTATTTCCTGCCGCTCATGATCGGCGCCAAGGATGTCGCTTTTCCCCGGGTGAACGCCTTCAGCGTCTGGTTGTTCTATGCGGGAATCGTCCTGGCCCTGCTGACGTTCGTCGTCGGTGATCCGCCGGATGTGATGTGGACCGGCTATCCGCCCTATTCGGTTCTGACCTCGGGCAACACGGCGTTTTATGTCTTTACGGTTCACCTGCTGGGGTTTGCCTCGATCCTTGGGGCGGTCAACTTTCTGGTCACCGTGATCTACATGCGCGCTCCGGGGATGGGATGGAACCAGCTCAACATGTTCGTCTGGTCCACCGTGACCGCCTTCGTGATCCAATTGGTTTTCGTTCCCGTTCTGGCGGCTGCCGTGACCATGCTGCTGTTTGACAAATACCTTGGAACCCACTATTTCGACCCTTCCAATGGCGGGGACGTCCTGCTGTATCAAAATCTGTTCTGGTTCTATTCCCATCCTGCGGTGTATGTGATTCTGCTTCCGGCGCTTGGGATCCTGTTTGAAATCATCGCCACCTTCGCCAAAAACATGATTTTCAACTACAAGGCGGCGGTTTATGGCGGCATGTGGGGGATCGTGTTGATCTCGGGTGAGGTCTGGGTCCATCATTTGTACATCTCCGGCATGCCCGACTGGATCCGGATCGGTCAGATGGTGAGTACGCTGCTGATTTCGGTTCCGGTGGGTCTGCTGGCCATTTCGATGTTCGGGACCCTTTTCCGCGGGGCCATCACTTATCCGACACCGATGAAATATGCCACGGCGTGTCTGTTTCTCTTTCTGATCGGCGGTTTGACCGGAATCCCCCTGGCCATGACGGTGATGACGGTCCATTTGTCGGAGACGGCATTCGTTCATGCGCACTTCCACTACATCATGGGCATCTTCGCCACCTTCTCGGTGTTCGCGGCGGTCTACTACTGGTTCCCCAAGATGACTGGAAAAATGCCGGGCAAGAAGCTGGGGGATCTTGGATTCTGGTTCAACTTCATCGGCGTCAATGTGACCTTCTTTCCTCTGTTCCTGATCGGGTTCCAGGGGATGCCGCGGCGCTACTGGAACTATGAAATGTTTCCCGAATTCGAACCGATCCACAAGATTGCCATGATGGGGGCCATGATCGTGGCGGTGGGAATGCTCCTGACCATCGTCAACTGGATCATCAGTGCCATCAGTGGCGAAAAGGCCCCTGCCAATCCCTGGAATTCACGTTCCCTGGAATGGACCCATTGTCCCAACCCTCCGGGACCGGGTAACTTTCCCAAGGATGTGGTCGTGACCGCAGACTGGACGCCGTACAATTATGGCCGATAAACCTCCAATCAGGGGAAAGTGGATTCTTGCCGGAGTGTTGCTGCTGTTTGCCTTGGCAATCCATATCTCCATCTACTACAAGGTGACCCATTACGGTCCCTAGAGTGTCCCTTCGACTCCGGCCAGGGTTTTCTTCCTGGCCGGAGCGTCCGGAAGTGGTGCTGTCGCGTTGATTGTTTTTTTTATTTGTCAATGATCCATTCCATGACCTTTGCCTGCACACTGTGACATGCTGAACAGTTATCTGGAACTTCTCAAACTTCGCATTGGTGGAATGATCGCCTTGACGGCGGTCGTCGCCTATTTGGCGATGACGAAGGATGTCCGTTGGGACCATATTTTGTTGCTGATCGTGGTCATGCTGCTTGGTTCTTCGAGCTCGGCGGTTTTCAATCATTGGTATGACCGGGACATTGATCGCAGGATGGAGCGGACTGCCAAACGGCCCCTGGCTTCCGGGGCGTTGTCGCATCCGTCGCATGCCTTGTGGCTGGCGGGTATTCTTTTGGTATTGGGGGTGGTCCTGGCGGTGTGGTGGTTCAATTCCGTGGTCGGGCTTCATCTGTTCCTCGGGGCGTTTTTCTATGGTGTCGTTTACACGGTCTGGCTCAAGCGGCGCAGTTGGATGAACATTGTTCTCGGTGGCTTGGCCGGCAGTTTTGCCGTGTTGGCGGGGGCGGCTTCCGTCAATCCCGAACTGTGCGCCCTTCCTTTGTCATTGGCGGTTGTCCTGTTCTTTTGGACCCCTTCGCATTTCTGGAGCCTGGCGATCTTTCTGCGGGAGGATTATCGGAAGGTCGGGGTTCCCATGTTGCCGGTGGTCGTCGGCGAGAAGAAGACTGCCCTGTTTATCTTTGGCAATACCTTGTTGTTGGTATTGGCTTCGGTGATGGTATGGCATTTCAGTACTTTGGGATGGGTTTATCTGACAGGGGCGATTCTGGCGGGGCTGTTGTTTTTGATGGGTAACTGGAGTCTGATCCGGACGCCGACGCGGGAGATGGGGTGGCGCAATTTTATCGGATCGATGCGTTATCTGGGGATCCTGTTTCTGGCGATCGTCCTGGATGTCCATCTATAAAAAATGGTAACTGCCCAGGTACCTTTTCAATAACTAAACCCGGAGGGTACCTGGGCAGTTACTAGGTTTCTTCTGTTCGCCGCCGGAACGCGCCAAAGGCCAGAATCAGAAAAACGATGCCGCCGATCACGGCGACAATCCCTCCGAACCCCATGATCCACATTGGAATTTTTTCCGCGAGCGTTTCCAGTCCCTGGGCCGCCCCTGCCGTTTTTCTTTGAATGCCATGGCTTCCCGACCACGCCAAACCCAAAACATGCAGCATGGAACCAAAACTGTAGAGGATCAATTGCCGGGAGGCCCAGAGGGATGAAATCGGTTTTCCTCCCAGTCGCGGCAGCAAATGATAGGTCAGTCCCATGAAGGCAAGGGTGATGGAGACGATCGATCCGTGGTAATGTGCCGGAATGGTGACATTGACCCCCTGGATCAAAACGCCGATCATCCCCCCCAGTCCGAAGAGAACCAGGGAAAACAACAGCGCCAGTCGCTCTGGTCGCGATGCGGTGGGTTCGGTGTTGCCGCCGCGGCGGGTCAGAGTGAAAAGAAGGATCAGGGCCGCGGGGATGGCGGCAAGACCATTGCCATAGGCCATCAATTGGGTCATGGCGAGGCGGAAGTCGGGAGATTGAATGTCGAAAAGGGCGGTGAAGACCGGACCGCCAAGGGTGGGAATGGCGCCAAGAACGAAAAGAAATTTCAAGCCGTTGCCTGAAATTGTCTGTTTTTGATTCAGGGTCGAGGCGAGCCAGAACCAGGCGATGATTTCCAGTTGTGTGTAGGTGAACTGCAACAGATGTCCGGGTCCCCAGAAGAGAAGTTCGAAATAATGCGGACCGTCTTCGGTTAAAAGTCGCTCCGGGAGGAGGAGGTAACTCCAGGCCAGAAGGAGCAGGGCGAGGAAGGCGATGATCAGGCTGGTGGAAAGCCCGAACAGGAGGGATTGTTCTCCGGGGGTTTCCGCCGGGCGACGCCGGGTCAGGGAAAGAAAAGCCATGCCGTAAAAGCCGCTGGCGAACAGGCCGAGACCGGCGAGGAAGGCGGTATTGGCAAGGACGGGGACATAGTTGTTGAGGTAGGGCATGTCCTGGCCGAGAAAGGGGGAGAAGGTGATCAAAAGGGCGCCGGCGGTGGCGGCGGCAACGGTTGCGTGTGCGGTCCTTCGGACCTCGGGACGGAGGGTCATCGCCGAAAGAAATCCGGCGAACGATAGAAACCACACCAGAACCGACAGGTCCACATGGACCACCAGAGCGGTGCGAAACGATCCGGTCCAGGGGATGAGGTCGTGGATGACGGGCATCCGTGCGAGAATGATCAGGATGACGACCAGTCCCGCTCCCACGAGGGAACCAAGGGCCAGGAGAAGCCAGCCGCGGATGGCGGGGGCGTCCTCATTCGGGGGGATGGCGAGGGAAAAAGTGTTTTCGGACATGGCGGTCGGTCTGGTTTTCCGGGTATGTTAGAGGGATGCGTCGCTGTTGAAGGTTCCTGGTGCGGAAGAATGAATTTGGAAAGAAAAAAAAAGGTTACCAAGTCGGCATATGATCGTGGCATGGTCGATCATTTCTTGTTTTTCGTCAATGGATGGAGGTCGATTGAACAGTCAATCCAACAAGGATATTGCCCTGTGGCTCGTGATCACAGCCGTCATGATTTTCCTGATGATCATCATCGGAGGATTGACGCGGCTGACCGAATCGGGGTTGTCGATGGTCGATTGGCGACCGGTGGACGGATGGCTCCCTCCCATGAATGCCGGTGAATGGGAGGCGGCGTTTGCCCGCTATCGGGAATTTCCCGAATTCAAGGTGGTCAATCACGGGATGGATCTGGAGGGGTTCAAGTCGATCTTCTGGCTTGAATATATCCACCGTCTTCTGGGGCGGATCGTGGGGGTGGTGTTTTTGTTGCCCCTGTTGTTTTTCATCGTCCGCGGACGGATCCGGGGTCATCTGGCCTGGGGACTGGCTGGTCTTTTTCTGCTGGGGGCTGTGCAGGGGGGGATCGGTTGGATCATGGTGTTGAGTGGCATGGTGGATGAGCCCAGGGTGAGTCCCTATCGGTTGACGTTGCATCTGGGATTTGCCGTCTTGATTTATGGGTTGGTGGCATGGCTGGCCATGAGGACGATCAATCCCGTGGACGGGTCGAAGGATGTCGGGAAGGGACTGGTTTGGCGGGCAGGATTGTTGACGGGGCTGATCGATTTGACCATCCTTTCGGGTGGATTGGTGGCCGGATTGGATGCCGGGTTGATCTTCAATACCTTTCCGTTGATGGATGGTCGCTGGATTCCAGTGGAATACATGGATTACCATCCCGTTGGACGGTCCTTTTTCGAGCATGTTCCCACGGTTCAATGGGACCACCGGGTGCTGGCGGTGGCAACGGTTTTCGCGGTGTTTCTGTTCTGGAACCGGGTACGCCGGACGGTCCCTCGGGGCACGACGCGGACGGTTGCCCACTTGTTGCTGATCATGGCGTTCGTTCAGGCGGGATTGGGGATTTCAACGCTGTTGTTGGCGGTTCCGATTCCTTTGGCCTCGATGCATCAAGGGGGGGCGGTGATCTTGCTGACACTTTCCCTGGTCGTGTTTTATCGGTTGGTGCATCGCCTGGAGTGATCGAGGGACAGGGTTCGGGGCAAACGTCCGCTACGGAAGGGACGTCGGAGGGGGGGAATACGGCAGGGCATCGGGGCATGTTCCTGGGCGGGTCGGTCCGGGGGGGCGACGATCGTTCGGGTCAAGGGGGGGGGGCGATGAAACCGGTTCAGGCATGGGTCGTGGGCATTGTGATGGCCTCCTGCCTTGTTTTTTCGGGGTTGATCGCGTGGAATTTTGTGTGGCAGGGGGTAACGGCGGGGGAGGGCGTCGATAAGGGTCGGGTCGGGGAACCGATACGTCTGCGATTGGTACACATGGAACCCCCCGATGGCGTGTTGCGACCGGTAGTGGATCGCTTTGTTCATGACATCGAGCGCCGTGGCCGGGGGCGGATCACCGTGGCGTCGGCGCGACAGGAACCGGTCCCGGAGTCGGACGACCTGATTGCCCAGGCGCGTCTGGGAAACCAGGAAATCGTGTTGCTGCCGCTATCCCTTTTGGGACAGCATCTTCCCTCATTCAGAATCGTTGATTTTCCCTTCTATTTTGCCTCTCCACAAGCGGTGCATCATTTCCTTGACGGCGCGGGGGGACAGCGTTTGTTGCGGGAGATGCATTCCCTGGATCTGGTGGGATTGGCGTTTTGGGAGGAGGGTTTTCGTCAGATCGTTGCCGATCGCCCGATCGAAGGTCCGGACCAACTGCGCGACATGCGCTTCGGGGTCGTTCCAGGAGGGTTTTCGACGCGATTGTTCTCCGGAAAGGGGGTGGAAACGGTCGATGGTCGGTCGGGACCGAGGGGAGAAAACCTTCCGGATGGGACGGTGGATGGATGGGAAACGATTCTGACGCGGAAAATGTTTCCCGGACGTGGAAAAAAATCGTTCCAGGTCCAATTGAGTCATCATGGATGGCAGGGGGCGGTTCTGGCGATGCGTTGGCAGGGATACCGCTCCCTTTCTCCCGAGGATGGCGCCCTTCTCGGGGACGTGGCCCAGGAGATGATGCTCTGGAGTCGGAAGCGGAGCGGTCGGGAACTGGGGCGTCTGGAACAGGCGCTTGCGGCGGATGGGGTTGCGGTCAGGCGAATGTCGGAGGCGGGGCGGGGGGCGTGGCAGGTCCGGGCCCAAAGTGTGGCCCTGGGCCACGAAGAGACGTTGGGACCCGGAATTCTGGCGCAGGCCGCGGAGATGGAACAGGACCGCTCGGGACGCGAAACTGGAAAAAAAGAGTGGATCATCGGGGTCGATGCCGATCTTTCGGGGCCCATGTCGGCAACGGGACTCGCCATCAAGCGCGGTGTCGGACTGGCCGTGGAGGAGATCAACGCCTCGGGTGGCATTGACGGCAAAAGTCTGAAAATGATCGTTACCGATAACCGGGGATCGGTGTTGCTGGGGATCGACAATGCGCTGCGTCTCGGCCAGAAATGGGGCGCGGTGGCCCTGGTGGCGGGGGGGAACGATCCCATCGTGTCCGATCAGGTTTCGGTCTCGGGCTCCTTGAACATGCTGTTGCTGGTTCCGTGGGCGGGTTCGGTGGATTGGATGGGGGCGTCCCGTGCCGGAGAGACGCGAAATCGGCATGTCTTTCGTCTGGCGGCCAATGAATACCTGCGCGGCATGATACTTCTCGACGAATTGATCCGAAACCCTGGCAAAGTGGCATTGATGTTGGAAAACTCCGGAACGGGCAGGAATGTCCGGGCGATTCTGACCCAGGAATTGCGTGATCGTGGTCGGGACAAGCCATTTGTGGTCTGGTTCAATGTTGGGCAACAGGTATTCATCGACCCCTTGCGGCGGGTGCGCGATGCCGATGTTACCGATCTGATCCTGGTGGCGGGTCCGGAGGAGACCAGGCACATTCGTCGCGCCATGGAATCGGTCGCATTCAAGGGACGAACTTTTTTCTTCAAGGGGGGGCCGGTTCATCGGTCGGAACCTGCGCCGGACCGGGGAGAGGTTTATTTCGAGACATTTTCCCTCGATCTTCGGAGAAACCGGACCCAGTTGGGTGATTCCTTGAGAAAACGGTACTGGAGCCTGTTCGATGGTCCGGTTCCGGGGCATGTTCCGGATCCGTCGGCGACTGCCCAGGCCTATGACTTGGTTCTTTTTTTGGCGGCAGCGTTGCGTCGCGTTCCTGATCGAGGCAGCCCCCGATTGGCGGAGGCCATGGAACGCCTTGGCTGGGTTGCGGGGGCGCTTGGGGATCATGTCTGGCCTTTTTCGCGTTTTCGTCACGAAGGGATTGCGGCATCCGATCTGTCGTTGGTGCAATTCAAACCCGATGGGATGCCGGTGGCGTTGGGGAAATCACACAATGACCGTTGACCTTCGTTTCTCACGGTTCATGGCTGCGTTCAGGGAGCGCTCGTCATGAGGATCAGGCCCGCCCGTTCCGATGAATTCCGTTTTTCCCTGGGGTGGAAAAGGATTCTGTGGGTCGTGATGCCGATCCTGGCCGGGGCCATGGTGACGGCGCTGTTGGCATGGATCGTTCAGAACCAGGAACATCACAGGTCGTTGACGCAACGAATGCATCTGGAACTCGATGGATTGGATCGTGAACTGACCTTTCTTGAAATGGAGGTGGAACGCCTGGCGGGAAATCCCATTGTGATCAATGCCCTTGCCGATCCGAAACAACGGACGGGACCCTTGCCGGAATTCCTCGGTCGCTTCGCATCGCGATTGTATGCCCGGAGTTTTGTGTTGACCGATCCAACCGGCCTGCTGGTGCAGGCGCACCTGGATCCCATACCCGATTATCGCGAACTTCCCAGCCTCAAGGAAACCTTGATGACGGGAAAATCCGCCTCTTCCCTGGATCCGGATCGGGGGTTGTTCCTGGTGTCGGCTCCGGTTCCTTATGCGGGATCGATTCAGGGAATCGTGGTTTGCGGATTTGCGCTGGGGCCGGTTCTCGAACGTCATATCGGTTCGGGGATGGAGCGTCGTCTGCTTGTGGGGGGGGCGGCGGTCAGGCAGGGATCGCGGCTGGGGGGAGCGGTTGCGATTTCTCTGGCGGTCGATGGTCGATTGCCGCTTCTTCACCGCCTCGGGGTGCGGCTCGAAGCCGGATCGGAACCTGCGTGGATCGCCCGCGTGGCGCTACCTTCGGTTGGTTTTGTGTTGTCAATCGGTGTTGGGGTGGCGTTGGCGGTTGGGTTGTTGGTATCTCGCATCGCCGCGCGATCGGTCGAGGAATGGTCGGGGAGCACGGAACGATATGGTCGGTCGGGTCGGTTGCGAAACAGGGCGGCATCGGTGACATCGGCACGTTCGGTGGGCGTCGGTATCCCGGAGCGTTCGGTTGGGGTCGGGGTCCCGGAGCGATCGGTTGAAGTCGGGGTTCCGGAGCGCTCGGTTGAAGTCGGGGTCCCGGAGCGTTCGGCTGGGGTCGAAACGTCGTTGCCTTCATCGGGGTTTGATGTTCCGGCATCCGGGGGGGAACGGGGAACCTTGGTTCCCGGGGTGCAATTTGTTTTTGATGCCATTCCGGTCCGGTTCTTTTGGAAGGACACCGAGGGGGTCTATCGGGGGGGGAACGCCTTGTTTGCCCGTGATGCCGGTTTCGGGAGGGGGGAGGATGTCTTGGGACTGCGGGACATCGACATGCCCTGGAAGGAGGATGTGGCACGGTATCGGGCGTTGGAACACAGGATTTTCGCTGGCGAAGGGCCATCCCGTCGCGTCGCGGAGACCCGCCGGGTCGCTTCGGGGCACTTGTTGTCCATCGAGATGACCCGGGTGTCGTTGGCGGATGCGGATGGCGGGATTGTCGGTCTTCTGGGAATCTACGATGAACGTCTGTCGGCGCTTCGTGACGGGGACGGACTGGAACAACGTCTGGAACGGCAGGAGTCGTTGCTCCATTCGTTGTTTCAGATTCTGGGCGAGGCGATGTGGGAGTGGGATCTGGTGACGGGGGAAATGCGGTTCGATGGGCGTTGGCGGGAAATGTTTGGCGTGGCGGCGGGGGTGGTCCTGGAAGCGGACCGGGCGGCATGGCGGGAACGATTGCACCCCGAGGAGGGGGATGTGGTCGAGGGATTGATTCAGGTGCATCTGTCGGGGGCTTCCGATCTGTATGCTTCGCGTCATCGCATGCGCCATGAGCGGGGATATTGGTTCGAGGTTGAGGAACGGGGACGGATTTCGGCTTGGGACGAGCAGGGTACTCCCTTGCGTATGATCTGTGCCGTATCCCGATCGAGGAATGGGACTCGGGACGAATCCGGAGCGCCGGCCTCGGGGACCGAAGAGGGGGAGGAGCGCCAAGGCGGCGGGGTCGAGGAATCGCCGGAAGGGGAATGTGACCCGTTCCGAGGCATCGACAGGGGGGAGGGCGCGGGTTCGGGGGGCGGCGATGATGGTGGGGCTGTCGCCATGGATCGGGTGGATGATCGTGTGAAGGAGGTTCTGGTTATTGGAGGCGGTGACCAGAGTGGGGCGCCGGCGATCGAAGGAAAACGCCGGGCGGAAGGGACATGGATCGGAATGCGCGCTTTTCCGGGAGTGTCCTGGCCTGAATGTGGTGGTTTCGATCCGGCGGCGGGTTTGGCCCATGTGGGCGGAAATGATTCGCTCTACCGGAGCGAGTTGGTTGCTTTTTATCGGCAACATGTCAATCTGACCCAGCGGTTGCAGGATATGTGGGGCAGATCGCGTTATGACCGGATTGGCAGGGAGGTGCTGGCGATTCGCCAGGTGTTGTTTGACATTGGCGCGTTGAATCTGCACGATCAGGTGCTTGCCCTGGAGGGAGCATTGACGTGCATGCCGCGAAGAAAGGAGGCGATTGCCCGATATTTTCTTCCGTTGTGCCAGGGGTTGGATGCGCTGATGACCGCGCTCGGGCAGTGGCTGGATGTTGCGGGAGACGATGGGAAAGGCATGTTGCATCGGTTGGATGCGGGATCACGATCCGAAACGGTGTCCTGATGGACAAGAGGCCCCGACTGTTGATCGTTGACGATCAACCCGATAACGTTCGCATACTGCAACATGCGATGGGCGGTGAATTCGACATCATCCCGGCCAATGATGGCAGTTCCGCCCTCGAACAGGCGCATGGGGATCCACCACCCGATCTGATCCTTCTGGATGTCATGATGCCGGGGATGGATGGTTTCGAGGTGTGCCGCCGGTTGAAGGGGGATGAGGCAACGTCTGGAATTCCCGTGATTTTTCTGACATCGCTCGTCGATCCGGTCCATGAGGTGGAAGGATTGGAGATGGGGGCGGCCGATTATCTGGCCAAACCGTTCAATCTTCCGGTGGTTCGGGCGCGGGTGCGGACCCATTATGAAATCGTCCGCGGTCGCCGGCAGTTGGAGGTCCAGAACCGCAAGTTGCTCGAATCGCAAAAATTGCGCGACGAATTGGAGAGCATCACCAGGCACGACCTGAAAAGTCCGCTTGCGGTCATTTTGGGGTTCATCCAGTTGATGCTCCATGAAAAAATGAATCCAAGCGCCATTTTTCTCGAACAGATGGAAAAGGCGGGGTTGCAGATGTTGGAGATGATCAACGGATCCCTGGACCTGTATCGGATCGAGCAGGGGGTCTATGCCTATCATCCCACCAGCATTTCGGTGGCGCATCTTGTTCAAAGGGTGGTCGGGGAACGTCATCTGGCGGCGGAACGACGCAAGGTTCGGGTTGTTTTGTCGGGGATTCGCGAGGACAATGAGTCGAGCCAGATCATGGCGGAAGAATTGCTTGGTTACTCGATGCTGGCCAATCTGCTGGACAATGCCATGGAAGCGACACCCGCCGGCGGGGAAATCACCCTGGCCATGAGGCATGAAGGGGCGTGGCTGGTGTTGGAACTGACCAATCCGGGGATGGTCTCCGAGGTGATTCGGGACCGTTTTTTCGAAAAATTCGTGACCCATGGCAAACGGCAGGGATCGGGCATCGGTACTTATTCAGCCCGTCTGATCGCCCGATTGTTCGGCGGCGACATCACCATGAGGACCAGCGAGGCGGAGGGGACGGTATTGGTCATTCGTCTGCCATTGTTGCCGTCCCGGACCGGGGGGGCGGCGCATGCGGGGCGGGCGCATGTCTCGGAGAAATGAATCAAGGGATTTCCCCAGGGTTTTGAAGTGGCAATCTCAAAGGTTTTTGTTCCGATGTGTTGCCCGCGGATCGTCATGTTCGGGTGTTTGAAACCCACTCATTTTGTCACAGGATGCCATCATGTCTTCGATGACCGCGCTTTCACCACTGGATGGACGCTATGAAAGTAAAATGGTTCGTCTGCAACCCATTTTTTCCGAATTCGGCCTGATCCGGAACCGGGTGCGGATCGAGATCGAATGGTTGAAGGCGTTGTCCCGGGAGGAGGCGATCGTGGAGGTGTTCTCCTTCAATCCCGCCACGATCGACTGGCTGGATGGGATTGTGCGCCAGTTCGACGAGACGGACGCCCTCAAGGTCAAGCACATCGAGAAGACGACCAATCACGATGTCAAGGCGGTTGAATATTTTCTCAAGGAAAAACTGCGGGGCACGGTTTTGGCTCCGTTGGCGGAGTTCATCCATTTTGCCTGCACTTCGGAGGACATCAACAATCTGTCCCATGCCTTGATGTTGCGGGAGGCGCGAGAAGAGGTCATGCTGCCACGGATGGATGCCCTGGTGGAGCAGTTGCAGGCCATGGCGCGGAGTTTTTCGGCCCGACCGATGCTGGCGCGGACCCACGGTCAAAATGCCTCACCGACGACCATGGGCAAGGAACTGGCCAATGTTGCCCATCGGTTGCACCGCCAGCGCGAGGTCTTTGCCGGGATTCCGATTTTTGGCAAGATCAACGGCGCGGTGGGTAATTTCAATGCCCACGTTGTCAGTTATCCCGAGGTTGATTGGCCCTCTTTTTCCAGACGGTTTGTCGAAGGTCTTGGGCTTGCGTATCAACCCCTGACCACCCAGATCGAACCGCATGACGGCATGGCGGAATCGTTTCATGCCCTCATGCGTTTCAATACCGTGCTTCTCGATTTTGACCGGGATATCTGGACCTATATTTCCATGGGCTATTTCCGGCAGAAGGTGCGCCAGGGAGAGGTTGGTTCATCGACCATGCCGCATAAGGTCAATCCGATCGATTTTGAAAATTCGGAGGGCAATCTTGGTCTGGCCAACGCCATTCTCGGGCATCTGGCGGAGAAACTTCCCGTATCCCGGTTGCAGCGTGACCTGACCGATTCCACCGTTCTTCGGAACATGGGTGTGGGTTATGGTTACAGCCTTCTGGCCTATGATTCGGCCCTGCGGGGGATGGCGAAACTGGAGTTGGATTCCGGGCGGTTGGAGGAAGATCTTGATGGGGCGTGGGAGGTATTGGCCGAACCGATTCAGATGGTGATGCGGCGCCATGGGATCGATCAACCCTATGAACGCCTCAAGGCCCTGACACGGGGGCAACGGATTGACCGGGAACGGATCCACGCCTTCATCCACACTCTGGAGATTCCCGGCGATGCCAGGCAAAGATTGCTGGAACTGACGCCTGGGAATTATACCGGATTGGCCGATTTTCTGGCGCGGACCTCCTTGCCGTAGGGGCCGCCTGTTTGTTGTTTCGGGTCTGAACGATTTAGGTTTTTGCGCTTGACGTCTTTTGATTATTTTTTCCTTTGAGAAAGGCCAGAGGGCCATCGGTCGATAAGGAACCGATGGCTGGTTATTTGTATGGCAACCTTTCTTGGGGTACCAAAAGGTTTTGAAATTCTGGGTCCTTGTGTACCAGTACAGCGTCAACTTCCATGGCGGCTGCCGCAATCCAGGCATCGGCCAGGGAAAGTGTGTGGGTTGCCTTGATTCGGGCTGCGGATTCCAAAAGAGATGGCGACTCGTGAACCCAGTGAATGGGAAGATCAAGACAATGGCGATAGGCATGACGTCCGGCAGCTTCTCCCTCATCTTTCCAAATCCGATAGAGTATTTCCATCAAGGAAATGAAACATCCGTGACACGCATTCACCCCTCTGGCGGACTCGTGGAGCAATGCGGCCACCCTTGCCGCACCGGGTTCGTCGTCGCGAAGTGTCAGCAAGGCACTGGTATCGAGAAGGAATCCGCTCATCGGCCACGCTCCAGGTCGGTTCGTCGCTCCGCCAGGAGGCGTGCTGTGCTCCCTCCCTTGCCGCTGCCATGAAATGAGGCCAACGTTTGCTCGGTCATTATTTCCTTCCGTTGCCGCGGGTTTTCGTCATGAGGGGTGCGTTCCGATAAATGATGGCGTGTGGAAAGCAAGCCAATGAAATCGAGCACCTCCTGGATCAGGGGTTCCGGAAGTTGGGAAATGGCATCGTGAACTTTTTCGCTCAGGTCCATGGTTTGTTTTTTCGGGAAGTGAAGGGTGGCATGTGAAGGTATCGATCGAGATCCTTTCATCCAAAGAAAAATAGAATCATTGCGATCAGGTTCACGGTACCCGGTCCCGAGCCTGATTTCCACTCTTTTCAGAGGCTTTATTCCTTGTCGGGAGGATGGCCATGTTGTCCCATCTGTGCGTTGAGAACATTGCGTTGATTCGACGTTTGGATCTGCATTTGGATCGGGGGTTGACCATTCTCACGGGGGAGACGGGGGCGGGCAAGTCGATCATCATCGATGCCCTTTCCCTGGCGTTGGGGAGCCGGGCCGAATCGGGGCTTCTCGGGGCTGGGAGTGACAAGGGGATGGTCAGCGCCCATTTTCATCTTCCCGCGGACCATCCCATTTGTGCATGGTTGGCCGGCAAGGAAATTCCATGGATGGAGGATGGTTTGTTCCTGCGTCGGATCCTGACCGACAAGGGGCGCAGCCGCGCCTTCATCAACGAGACCCCGGTGCCGCTCGCCCTGTTGAGCGAGGCGGGGGAGATGATTGCCGAGATTCATGGGCAGCACGACAATCAGAGTTTGTTGCAAGGATGGCGACAACGGAATCTTTTGGACATGTACGCCGGGCACCGGTCACTTCTGGAGGAGGTGGACCGGTTGTATCGTCAATGGCGGGAAGCATGGGAGGAACGGAACCGTCTTGAGGCGTTGTCGGGCGACGTGGGCCAACAGAGGGAATTTCTTTCCTTTCAGATTCAGGAAATCCTGGAGGTGGCGCCAAAACCCGGCGAAATGGAGATCCTGGAGGGACAGGGCCAGAGGTTGCAACATGGGGCGCAACTGGTGGAGGGGGTAGGCCAAGCCCTGGAGGCGCTTCTGGAGGGGGCGGGGAGCGCGACGACGATGACCCATGAAGCGGCGTCGAACCTTGAGGCATTGACCCGGGTTGATCCGGAATTGACGCAGTTGGCCGGGATGATCCGCTCGTTGCATTACGAGTTGGAAGATTGTGGTGTCCGTCTGCGGCATTATCTTCTGGAACTGGAGACCGATCCGGATCAGTTGGAGGCGCTGAAATCACGGTTGGATCGAATTCATCGTCTCGGGCGCAAACATCATGTGGCCCCGGAGGGACTGCTCGAACACGTCCGCCGGATGCAGGAGGACCTCGATACCCTGGAGCATGCCGAGGAACGCCGGGAGCAGTTGCGGCAGCGATTGGATGAGCTGCGGCGGCAGTATGATCTTCAGGCGGGGTTGCTCCGAAATTCACGGGAACGCGCGGCCCAGGCATTGGTACGAGGGGTGGAGCGGCAACTGGCCGACCTGCGTATGGCCAAGACCCGCCTGGCCATACAGGTTCATCCCCTGGCCGGCGATCCGCGGCCCGAGGGGATGGACGATGTCCAGTTCCTGGTCAGCGCCAATCCCCAGGAGCCGTTGCGTCCACTCAAGCAGGTGGCTTCCGGAGGGGAGTTGTCACGGATCATGCTGGCGCTCAAGACCGTCCTTGCCGATTCCCTGCCCGCCAACACCCTTGTTTTCGATGAAGTGGATGTGGGGATTGGCGGTCGGGTGGCGGCCTCTCTGGGCGAAAAACTGGCCAAGGTTGCCCGGGGGCGGCAGGTTTTGACGATCACCCATCTGCCCCAGGTGGCGGCCTGGGGCCATGTTCATTTGGGCATTCGCAAGGAAATCCTGGACAACAAGGCCCAGGTTCGCATCGATACGCTTGATCCGGGACAGAGGGTCGAGGAATTGGCGCGAATGCTCGCGGGAAGCCAGGTGACCGCCGCGGCGCGCGAACACGCCCAGGAACTGCTGCTCCATGCCGGACAACCGGTGAGTCCCGTTGCTTCGGGGGTGGGGGATCGGGTCACGGAAGAATGAATCATTGAAAAAAAGACAGGGGCCTCAAGGGACCGTCATCGATGTCCGTTTTCGTTTTCGAGTGCGGGTGGATCGATGTGCATTCCCGGGGCATGCGGTTTGCTTTCGGTATTGTTCCTTTGGCTTTGCCTTGAAAAAGGGCTAGTATGGATCGTGCGCAAGGGGACAAAAATCGAAACGGAAGATGGTTGGCATGAGTTGGCAGGAAACTTTCGACGACACGAGTTCCACGACTCGTTCACGGTCGCGGCCTCGGGAACCGTCGCTCTACAAAGTGATTTTGCTCAACGATGATTTCACCCCCATGGATTTTGTGGTCGAAATCATCATGAGGTATTTCCGCAAATCATTGGAGGAGTCCACCCGCATCATGCTTGATGTACACAATTCAGGCCGGGGGATTTGCGGTATCTATCCCCGTGAAATTGCCGAAACCAAGGTCCTCGAAGTCAACAGCCATTCCCGCCGCAGCGGTCACCCACTCAAGTGTCTCATGGAACGGGATTAGACGTTTTACGGTCATCCGTGGGCATTTGGAACGTGGCGTTCGCGCCTCGATTCATCTGGTGGAATGGACACCTTTTCGGTGGTGGCATTTACCCGAGACAGTGGCGACATGATCAGTAAAAATCTTGAAGCATCCTTGAACAGGGCCATTCGCAGTGCCAAGCAGCGGCGGCATCAGTATGCGACGGTCGAACATCTGCTTCTGGCCTTGATGGAGAATCCCGAGGTCACTTCCGTCCTGGCGGTGTGCGGCTGCGACCTGGGGCTGTTGGTGGAGGATCTCGAAGGGCATTTGCAGACCCAGGTCCCGGAGGACGAAGAATTCGGTTCCACCGTGGAAATTACACCGACCGTCGGCTTTCAAAGGGTGATTCAGCGGGCGGTCTATCAGGTGCAGTCGTCGGGCAGGAATCTGGTTACCGGGGCGTATGTGCTGGTTGCGATCTTCAGCGAAAAGCAGTCGCATGCCGCCTATTTTCTCGAACGGCAGAACATCAGCCGCCTCGATGTCCAGTCGGCCATGTCGCACGGCCTGCATGATTTCGTGGGCGAAGGGGGATTGAAATCCACGGACGACCCCGAGAGCGGGCCACGGTCGGACAAACCGGTCGCTTCGTCCGCGACCCCTCTGGAACAGTTTACCATCAATCTGAACCAGGAAGCCCGGGAAGGCCGGGTCGATCCCCTGATCGGGCGCACGGTCGAGATGGAACGTACCCTGCAAATTCTGTGTCGCCGCAGGAAGAACAATCCGTTGTTCGTGGGCGAGGCGGGGGTTGGCAAGACCCATCTGGCGGAAGGGCTGGCCTTGAGAATTGTCCAGGAGCAGGTTCCGGAACCGGTTCGTGATGCGGTGGTCTATTCGCTGGACATGGGGGCATTGCTGGCGGGGACGAAGTTTCGCGGTGATTTCGAGGCCCGGCTCAAGGGGGTTTTCAAGGGATTGAAGGAAAAACCGGGGGCGATTCTTTTCATCGATGAGATTCATACCGTGGTCGGGGCGGGGTCTACCAGTGGCGGCACCATGGATGCGTCCAATCTGCTCAAACCGCTGTTGGCCTCCGGGGAGATCCGTTGCATCGGTTCGACGACCTACGAGGAATACCGGGGCGTCTTTGAGAAGGATCGGGCCTTGGCGCGCCGTTTCCAGAAGGTGGAGGTCGGTGAACCTTCTCTTCCGGAAACCATCGAAATCCTGAAGGGGCTCAAGGAACGCTACGAGACGCATCATGAGATCAAGTACAGCCGGGAGGCGGTTCAGGCGGCGGCGGAACTGTCGCGCAAGCACATTCACGACCGGCATCATCCCGACTCCGCCATCGATGTCCTTGACGAGGCGGGGGCCGCGGTGCGTTTGTGGTCTGCCAGCAGAAAGAAAAAAACGATCGGGGTCAAGGAGATCGAGACTGTCGTAGCGCGGATGGCCAGGATTCCGCCCCGTTCCATTTCCCATGACGATCGCGAAATCCTTGCCCGTCTGGAAGGCAATCTGAAACTGTCGATCTTTGGTCAGGACGAGGCAGTGGCCCAGGTATGCAACGCCATCAAACTGGCCCGTTCGGGGCTTGCCAATCCGGAAAAGCCGATCGGATGTTTTCTGTTCACCGGTCCCACCGGGGTTGGAAAGACCGAACTTGCGCGGCAACTGGCCATTGAAATGGCTGTCGAATTGATCCGGTTCGACATGAGCGAGTACATGGAACGGCATACCGTTTCCCGTTTGATCGGCGCGCCTCCCGGATATGTCGGATTCGATCAGGCGGGATTGTTGACCGAGGCGGTTACCCGCAATCCCCATGCGGTGCTGCTTCTGGACGAGATCGAGAAGGCCCATCCCGATGTATTCAACATTCTGCTCCAGGTGATGGACCATGGCAAACTGACCGACAACAATGGGCGCAAGGCTGATTTCCGCAATGTGATCCTGATCATGACGACCAATGCCGGGGCGTGGGATCTGAGCCGACCGACCTTGGGCTTTGTCCATCAGCACCAGGCGGGGGACGAGATGAAGGAGATCAAGCGATTGTTTTCTCCCGAGTTTCGCAACCGTCTCGATGCGACGGTGTCCTTCGGGATGCTGGATCGAAAGACCATCCTCACTGTCGTCGATAAATTCCTGTTTGTTCTGGAACGGGATCTTGAAAAGCGCAACATTCGTCTGGAGGTCGATGAGCATGCCCGTGAATGGCTGGCGATGCACGGCTATGACCGGGACAATGGCGCCCGTCCCATGGAACGGCTCATCAAACGCAAGGTCCGGCAACCCCTGGCCGACGACATTCTCTTCGGATCCCTGAAGGGCGGGGGGAAGGTCGTGTTGCAACTGGATGACTCGGGTGAACTGCGATTGGAGACCCGGGGCTTGGAACTTCAGGGGGAGGGCGCTGTTAAACCGTAATCATCGATGCAAGATCAACGGCAGGATCAACAACGCTGTACACGGGAGACATCGTGATGCCGCAGGCCGTAACTTTTGATGACATCTGGAAAATGTTCCAGGAAATGGTCCGGGAAGATCTTGAGCGAAGAGCGGTGTTGGACCGCAAATTCCAGGAAACCGACCAACAGATCAAGGAAGTTTCCGCTCAAATAAGGGAAACGGGCCAGTTGATCAAGGAAGTTTCCGCTCAAATGAGGGAAACCGACCGGCAGATGAAGGAAACCGACCGGCAGATGAAGGAAACCGACCGAAAATTTCAGGAAACCGAGCAGCAGATGAAGGAAACCGACCGGCGGATGAAGGAAACCGAGCAGCAGATGAAGGAAACCGACCGCAAGATCAAGGAGGTCAGCCAGCAGGTTGGCAACCTGGGCAGCCGGTGGGGTGAGTTCGTCGAAGGCATCGTCGCTCCGGCCTGCGAGACCTTG